>CAILWD010000497.1 GCA_903837815.1 uncultured Chloroflexota bacterium
GTCCGCTCGATCATCGAAGATGTCATCGTCGATAACGCCGCCCGCGGACAGGGAATCGGCGAAGCCCTGATGAATCGCGCCATCGAACTTGCGAGGGAAAAGGGGGCGCAGAATATTTCGCTCACCTCCAACCCCATGCGGGAGGCGGCCAACAGGCTGTATCTGCGGGTGGGCTTCAAGAAGCGGGAAACCAACGCTTATCAAATCAAACTGTGAAAAAAAATCGGTGGAAACTCCCACCGATTTTTTTTTATTTCCATCTCTAATCCTTTTTTCCACTCTTATCCTTTTTTTCCCCTCCTTTGTCGTTCTTGTTGTTTTCGTTATTGTGTCCGTTGTTGTTTCCGTTATTATTTCCATTGTTGCCTGTGCCATTTACACCGGCGTTGGATTGGCTGTTCTCATTCCCGCCACCGTTGGAGAGTTGGGTGACGTTTTCATCACCTTCCAAATCTTCCGCAGACTTTTTGTCGCTTTTGCCATGTTCTTTTTCTATGCCAGCCTGCTCGACTTCTTCATTCTCCGCATTCACAGCTTTGCCAGACTTGACACTGCCCAGGCTTTCTCCCTTTTTAAGCGACGTCACCACGTCACCCCAGTTGTCAGGCGTGGAACCGTCTGCCAGCGTAATGCCGCTAAAGTCTCCGCTTTGCTTGGCATCCAGCAGGGCGGTAAACATTTCTTCGCCGCCGCCCATGCCGTTGCTTAGCCAAAGAGCCTGGGCGATTACACCGAACCCCATACCGTCATCATGATAGGACATGACGGTCTCGTAACTGATGCCAGTCAGGTCGCTGAAAAAATCCGAAAGGGCGGAGCCAACGGGATGTTGTTCTTCTTCTGCGGTTTCTTCGGGAATAACGGTCGCGGGGTCGATTTCTACAGTGGCGCCGACCGCACCCTCTGAGGTTTTAGTTTCACCTGTGGCCGGGTCTGTGACGACAAGCTCAAGGGCTTTCGCGGTTTCCAGGTTGATCTGCAAAGTCTGCGACGTGCCTGCTTCATCGAGCAAAGTGACCACAACAACGGTCTCGCCTGTGGTTTCATTGGACTCAATAACAACGGTTTGCACCGTACCTGTGATAAGTGTGGTTTCCTGTGCCGAAGCGATTCCTGTCGTCATGGCTAACATGACGAGCAAAAGCAATATACTGGCGGTTATTTTTTTCATGGACTGATCCTTGTTTCGAAAAACGTTATACACGTTTATTCTAGCATTAATGAAAGGCGGGCCTGCTTTCAATCATGAAAGCAGGAGATTACCATTGTACTATTCGTATAGGCTTTCAATGGATTTTTTTTCATGAGAGATTGCCGTTCCCCGTATTTCATTCGGATGAGCGAGCGCAACGAAATCCGTAGCTTCTGAAGCTAAAGAGCGGGTTACTGTGGCTTCGGTCAGCGGCGCGGACAACGTCGTAGTAATTCAACCACGCCCCACCGCGCAGTACTCTACCGTTGCCGAAAGCGGGGCCTGGTGGGTCGAAGGCATCGTCTCCGAGTGAGCCATAATAATCATATCGATACCAATCGTTCACCCATTCCCACACATTCCCCGACATGTCGTATGCCCCATACGGACTTGCACCTTCTGGATAGCTGCTAACTTCCGTTGTCCCCGTGGTTGGATTTTGAGCGTTTAGCAGTTGCTTGCTTGGCGGGTCGTTTCCCCAAGGGTATATTCGCCCGTCTGTGCCGCGTGCCGCCTTTTCCCATTCCGCTTCGGTGGGAAGCCTCATCCCGGCCCACTTGCAATACGAGTTGGCATCGTTCCATGAAACCTGAACCACGGGATGTTTTTCCATGCCCAAAATATCGCTCTCCGCCCCATCGGGATGCAGCCAGCTTGCCCCGTCGGCAGGAATCCAATTCATCCCATCCCACACATGAGACCAGCCCGCCTTTTCCGCATCTGTCTGGTAGCCAGTATCTGCGACAAAGGACGCGAATGAATTATTTGTCACCTCGGTCTGGCTGATCCAGAATGAACCCAGCCTCACTTTATGGATGGGTTGTTTGTCGAGGCTGTCGTCGCTTCCCATCATGAATTCGCCCGCAGGTACACGGACAAGCAACGTACCATCCTCTGCAATTTCCGTTTCTTTAACGATGGGAGGTGGTGTATGGCTGGGGGCGCTTGCGGTGAAAGTGAGAGGCTGGACGACGTCCTCTCCAATTGGCCTTCGCCACAGTTGTTCGTGGGGACGTGTGAACCAGATCAACCCGCTCCATGAACAGAGCGCCACAACCGCCAGCGCTAGAAATCCAAATCTCCGCCTGTGAAACTTTTGCGACATGGATGCACCCCGCGGCAATCATCATACAGCGTCGACCAGGAATTTCCCAGTTGCCTTGCTCAAATCTGAATACACTCCCCGATACTCCTCGGGCAGGAGTTCGGCTATTTTATACATCATCTCGTCCACGATCTGCTGGCGGATTTCACTTGTCACCTTGACGCCTTGCATATCCACCTTGAATGGTTGTCCAAGGCGGATGTGAAAATCTGTCCGCTCGAAACGCTTGAGGTTTTTCATCAACTTCTCGCCGCCCCAGTGCGCCACAGGCAGGATGGACGCGCCTGTATGCAGGGCGAGGGTTACGGCGCCGGGCTGGGCGCGGATCAGGACCCCGTTGCGGTTGCGAGTCCCTTCGGGGGCGATGCCGAAGATGTAGTTTTTCTCCAATGCGCGGATCGCAGCCTTGAGCGCATGTATGTCCGCTTCACCGCGCCGCACAGTGATGATGCCCCACACATTAAAAACCCAGTGCAGAAACTTGTTGTCCCAGGCTTCGACTTTTGCCCAGCCCGTCATTTTGCGTGGCTGGAGATGGGCAAACAACAGCGGCACTTCGATCTGTCCCGTGTGGTTGGTTGCGACGATCAACGGCCCCTGCATGGGGACTTTCTGCAAATCAGGTGCATCGATGCGACAGACAATACGAGTGTAGACGCGAATGATAAAGTTGATGAGCCAGTTCATTTATTTCTTTTCTCTCGAAAGCCCCAAAAGAGGGACCGTATATTTTATGCGTGAATGATTTCCAGTTCGAGTGGAAGCACCTCAAGGGCCAGGTCTTTCCCTTCGAGGCAGATGAATTCGCCGTCCGCGTGGGCGGGGAAGGTTTTATCCACGGAGCGGATCGAAACTTTTTTGGCGCGGCGCATCTTCACTTCGGGCTGGGTCATCTGAGTCCCGCGCAGGAAGTGGGGGATGAGGGTGAAGACGCGTCCTTTTGATACGCCCTCCGCAATGCACAGGTCGAAATGCCCATCGTCGGGTTTGCTTTCGGGAGCCATCTTGAAGCCGCCGCCCATGCGCTTGCCGTTCATCACGGAGACCATCAGCGAGGTCTGCTTGATGGTCTCTCCATCGTCCAAAATGATTTCAACCTGTGGCGGGTTGTAGTACAAAAAGACCGTTCTGAACGCGCCGATCAGGTAGGCGGGCAGCCCCCGCGCCCAGCGGAGTTTGACCGCTTCGCTGCCAACCGCCGCATCGAACCCCACGCCGATGCCGTTGCCAAAGTACCTGCCTTCGGGATAATCCCCGCCTTTTACAAAGCCCAAATCGATTTTCTTGCGCTTGTTTTCCTTCAATGCTTTCAAGCCGTCATCCAGGTTGTCGGGGACGCCGATCCCGCTTGCGAAGTCGTTGCCGGTACCGATGCTGAGCACGCCGAAAGCGACGCTGTTGTGCCCGGCCTTTTTGGCATTCATGATGCCATTGATGCATTCGTTGGCCGTCCCGTCCCCGCTGGCGCAGACAATCACGTTATAGCCTTCACGCACTGCGCCCTCCGCCAGTTCGGCGGCATGCCAGACGCGCTCGGTGCGTACCAATGTGAAATCCAGCCCGCTTTCTCGCAGGCTGGATTCGATTTGTGGGATGGATTTTTCTCCGCGTCCACGACCCGATACCGGGTTGACAATCACAAAATATTTCATGCGCTCGCTCCAGGTTTTGAATGGGGCGAGTGTATCTGTTGTACGCCCGATTGTCAATCAGCTTGACCCTGATCCACTTCCCAGAATCACCGACCCGCTGACTCATTGACTCGCTGAATCGCCGAATCACTGAATCGCTATCTCGTTCACTCCTTCTCCATGTGCGGCGTGCGGCGGTATTCCAGGCGGTGACCTGTATTGGCGATGCTAAACGCGTCAGCCAGTTCGTCAACCAGATAGGCTTCCTCGTTGTCGAGTACCATTTTGAGCTTTTCGAGACGGTCGTGAAGCTCAAGCATCCGCGTGCGGAATTCGTCGAATGTGGAATGATCTGTGTTTTTGCGCAATTCCTCTGTCGCGTGGTATGCATTCTCCATGGCGTGGATCGCTTTGAGAATATCTTCAGCAACACCTCCTTTCTCATATTCACAATAGCACGTCACGGTTTGAATTTCAAGTAGTCGGAGGGAGTATCGAGGTCTTGTAATGCAGATGGAGAATCGCATTCGACATAGTGGATTTCCCCTTTGTGCGCATTCAAAAAATCACGCATGGATTCGGGCTGGCGCAGGCGCAGAATTTCATCCCATAATTCCCTCGCGATCAACCAGGGATGTCCGCGCCGCATCTGGTAGCTGGGGACGACGAGGCGGGATTTACTTTGGAGGAATCCCTCGCAGACTTTTCGCACGTTCTCTTCCTCGACTTGGGGTTGGTCGCCAAGACAAATGAGCGTGGCTTCCGCTGACGATTTTTGCGCCTGCAAGCCGACTTGCACAGATTCAAGCATTTCACCCTCATCGTTGAGCGTGACCCGCACCCCGTAACTTGTAACTTGCGGCGCGATTTTGGAATTCGTCACCACAACGATGTCTCCTGCTCCGACGGCTTGCAGGGTTTGAATCACCTTGCCCAGCACGGTCGTGCTTCCCCAGGGCAGCAGCATTTTTTGCTGTCCCATGCGGACGGATTTTCCAGCGGCGAGGATCACGGCAGAGATGTTCATTCGAGTCCCTTCAACCTTTCGTAGTCTTCAGGTTTGTCCACATCGAGGAGCAAAATATCGTCATGCCAGGGAAGGTACTTCACGCGGTGTTTGTCGAAGATTGCACGCCCGCCCACATCGCCTTTGAGTTGCAGCAGGTCAGGGAACGTGTCGCGGTCGAACAGCACAGGGTTGGCGCGGCGCTCCTCCAAAACAAGTGGCGCGAGAATGGATTGCATCTCTTGCCCATGTGATTCAACCAATGCGCGGATGATATCCACCGGAATTTGTGGCTGGTCTGCCAGAAGGAAAATAGCGGAGCCGACCCCCACCCTTCCTCCCCCAAATCTAAAGGATTTGGGGGAGGTGTCCCGCAGGGACGGAGGGGATAATAAGGCTTGTACCCCCGCCCGAATGGATGTTCCCTGTCCCTGTTGGTATCCGGGGTTGTGGACGATGGTCACGGGCAGCCCGCTCAACGCGGATTCGACTTCGGCGGCGCGAAAGCCTGTAACCACCACCACAGGCTCCAGCCCGGCTTGCAGGGCGGTTTCCGCCACCTGACGCACGAAGGGCTTTCCTTTCCAATCCAGCAACTGCTTGGGAGAGCCGTAGCGGGTGGCTTCTCCTGCCGCCAGGATAATGCCGGCAGTCCGCTCGAAGGTTTGCAGAGATGAGTTTTGCAGCGACCCAACCAAAGCGGAGTCAAAATGGCTGAGCAGTTCACGCGCCATATTTCCTCCGCTGGATTGCAGTTCGGGCGTATCCGCCTGATTGAGCAGGACAACGCGCCGCGCCTGGGCAGGGATGTTTTTGAGTCCGCCCTGTGGGTGGGCGAGGGCTTTGATAATGTCTTGCGGTGTGATCGGATCTCCGGGCGGCAGGCCGCTGAGTTGGGAAAAGATTTCAGCGCGGTGGACGTGCTCATCGGTCAGCGGTTTGCCGAGGGCGCTCAACCCCGTGACGTGAACCACAAGATCAGTAAACTCAGGGATGGGTGGCTCATGCGATGCGGGAGCCTTGAGCGGTTTCTGGCGCGAGCCGTCCGCTTCGATGAGCAGGGGAACGCGGAGGCGTTGGGCTTCAGCATGAAGCCAGGTCAAGACCTCATCGCTGACAGGCTTGGTCCTTTCAGCCTCGATCATGCCTGTGACCAGAAATATGCCTTTTTGCGGAAGGTCAAACGTTTCTGAATTGGCGATGAGGTGCCGGTCTGCAAGCGGGATTTGCCACACGCCGAGATGGCTGGTGGAGGTCACGATCACCGCGTTTTGCTTTGCAAACTCCCGCGCCAGTTGGAAGAGGGCGGAGGTCTTTCCGCCTGAGCCAATAAAACTGATGGTTGTAGGTGAGGCTTTTTCGAGCCTGAGCGCGCGTGAGAGATTCATATCTTTATTTTAAGGCAAAAGCGTGCCCCTTTTGTCACATGTCCCGTTTCAATATCATGGGAAAGAATGTATAATTTATCTATAATTCGTTCTTATTTTTCTGCATTCAAGTCGGGAGGCGGCAGGAATGGATAAACCAGTTGCATTCATCATAGAAGACGACCGCGACGTTGTGGCGCTTTTCCGCCATGTGCTCGATGTCGAGGGCTATCATACTGAAATCATGCTGGATGGACGGGAAGCCATGGACCGCCTCGAGGTTTTCCAGCCCAATATCGTCCTGTTGGATTTGCAGTTGCCTGGCATGTCGGGGATCGATATTTTGACTCGCATGAAAGCCGACGAAAAAATGCGCAATATTCCGGTGGTGGTTATCACTGCGTATCCCGCCTATGGGGCAAGCCTCCCTGTGGAGCCTGATTTGTTCTTGCAAAAGCCAGTCGACATCGTCCAACTCAGCAATCTGGTTCAACGCCTGCAAGCCACCCACGACAGCCTGCGTGAGCCGACGGAGGATGTCGTGACCGGCCTGTACACCTTCTCCTTCTTTATGGTGCGCCTGATGTTTTCGCTGGAGCGCATCAAGCAATCCGGACTCCGCCGCTTCGGGGTGCTGTTTGCCGATATTTCCCAGGTCAATGACCTCAAACGGAATATGCACGCCGACGATTTGAACGGTTTCATCCACAGCCTGGCAGACAATTTCAAGACGGCGCTGCGGCCCACAGATACCATGTCGTGGTCGCCCCGTGAAGAATGTTTTTTCAGCCTGATCGAGAATATCCCCAGCCCGGATGTTCCGCTCAAGATTGCCGGGCGTGTCCGCGATAGTTTGAAAAAATTCCTCGAAGACACCGAATATGATTCAAACCTCCGTCCCAACTTGGGGGTGTTGCTCTGCGATTCTGAATATGCGGATACCCAGCACATTATGAGGGACATCAACACAGTACGCGGCTACCTTCGCAGTGGGCTGTATACCAACCCCTCTGTTTTCGACCGTAAAATGTTGATTGGCAAATAGGGCCGGCCCTAGACCGCCATCAATTCATCTCGTCCCTGTTTTCGATTGATTTCATAAAGACCAGCACAGCTTCCAATACGCCGCCTCCAATGGCCAGAGCCTTTTCCGAAGCCAGGGTGGGCAGGATGGGGTCATCACGCGGATCCACGTCGCCGATCTTTATTCCCTTTGAAATTTCGATTCCCGGGCGGATCAAGCCGCGCAAGATGCCTTTGAGGGGGCTGATAATCTTCGATTTTTCTTTCCCATTTTTTGATTTGACCTCGGCAATCAGTTGACCCTCTTCGAGGTGGTCGCCAATCTCGGCGTGGGCGACCAAAATTCCGTTGTGTGGAGCGCGCAATACCCGTCGTGGGTCGCCATCGGGTTGACCGCTGTCGGCGCAGGTCGAACCTTCCCAGTAGACCCGCCCCAGGGTATGCCCGCGTTGGGTTTCGATGACGGCGTTGCAATTTTCCCCGGCGGTGAAGCCGGGTCCCAGCCCGATGTGGAGGGGAACTTTCACATCCAAAGGTTCGGGAGCGGTTTTCAGCAGCCGCGCGTCGATCACAATTGTAGACTGCGGGCTGGTGAGGAATTGGTTGCGGAGGATGTTTGCCTGCGGATCGACCAGCGTCGGGATTTCTCCCGCCTCCAACGTGACCTGGAGTTGGTCTGCAGACACAAGCCGCGCTGTCACCCCTTCGACGTTTTGTGCCCCTTCGTAGACCGCTTCCGAAAACGAAACCGAACGACGGACTGCCAACGGTTTTTCCAGTTCGAGGATGACAAGTTGAAAGCCGCAGCGATGCAGGCGCAGGGCAACGCCGCTGGCAAGATCGCCGCCGCCGCGCAAAACGATAAGGTGGGTCATGAGATTTCCTTTTGTTCCTGCAACAGGTGCGCGAAGGAATATAGGGTGAGATATACAAAAAGATAAAACACCGCAAATAATATGGTGAATGCGATCAGTCTCATTGAAGGGTCGATGGCGAGACCGAGGACGGTGACGACGATTTCCTTCGGGTCGTCCAGCAGGTCCCACGAGTTAAATCGCACGAAACGTCCCAGGTAGACGCCGAAACTGCTCAGGCCCGAAACGACGAAAACGAATGTCCAACCGAGCCAGCGGCCAAATGTCCGCTGGACGATGTCGTGCATCAGGTACAGAGAGACAAGGCCGAGCAGCAGCCCCGTCCACGCAAACCAGACCATCAGGATTACATCATACCAAAGGGGGGCGCTGGCGGTTTCTTTTGCAAGGTGATTGAGATCTGTCAGGATGTAGGGTGCGTTGGGGAAGAAAATCAGCCAGAGGAATGCTGTGACGGGCAAAACCAGGTACAGGAGCAGTTTCTTCCAAGATAGGGCATGGGCAAGGTAAGCCAGCACGAAGGGAATCCATGCGAGAAAGAGATTCCAAACCAGGCTGATGTAGCGCCCCGAGTCGCTGTAGGCGATGCGTGCCGCCACCAGCATTACGCAAATCAGCGAGGCGGAGGTCATCAACGCAAAGATGGCGATTTTGTAACGATTGCGTTGAAAGAAGGTTTTGAGTTTCATTTGGAAAGAAATTCCAACAGGATGGGGTTCACGACTTCGGGCTTTTCGTAGTGCGGGATGTGTCCGCAGTTTTCGATGACATGGAATTGAGCGTGGGGGATTGCCCGCCTCACAAACTCGCTGTGGTCGAAGGGGACGGTTTTATCGTGCCTGCCCCAGAACAGGAGGGTTGGCTTCTTCAATTCCCCCACGCGGACATAGGTCTCATAAAACGATTCGAGCATCCCGCTGCGAATGGTGGAGAGGATGGCGCGTTTGAAGCCCTTGAACCGCATCTGGGTTTTATATTGCTTTTGAAAATGCTCCACAATCTCCGGGTTGAACATGTCGGCGGCAATGCCTTTGAGCATTCCAGCGCTGCCGAACAAACCAAAAGCCAGTTCGCCGAAGAGGGGAATTTTCAAGGCTTCAATGAATGGCGGGACAACCACGCGTTTGCCGCCTGTCGGGTCGATCAGAATATGACGGGCGACGTACTGCGGGTACTGGTCGATGAACGCCGCTGAAATCGCCCCGCCCATCGAAAGCCCCACAAGGTTGACCGGGTTCATCTCGAAGGCATCCATCAATTCCTTGAGTTGGCGCACGAAGAGGTGGATGTTGTAGTCAGTATGAGGCCGGTCTGAATATCCGCGCCCGAAGAGGTCGTAGCGCAGGACGCGAAAGCCCGACTTGGTTAGAAACTCGAAGGTGGTGTCGAAGATGAAGTACGGACCAGAGAATCCATGCGCGAGGACGACGGGACTGCCGTCTGCGGGTCCGCCTAATTCGTAGTGGGTTACGCCGTCGGGCAGCGCAATGAACGAACCGTCCGCCGCTTCGTTGCGGGTGGTTTCGTTCAGTTCATCAGTTTCATCGAGGTAGGGGAAGGTCATGGAAATTCGGAGTCCAACGTCTCCTGACGTTGGTCAAACCAAAATCGGGAGATTTTGGACTCCAAATCAGGAGACGTTGACTTCGTGTTTATAAATTACGAAAGTTTTCCGAGCGCCCGCAGCACGCGCTCCGGGGTGAAGGGGAATTCGTCGATCCAAACGCCCGTTGCGTCGTGGATGGCGGCGGCAATGGCGGGAGCGGTGGGCAGCATGGGAAGTTCGCCCAGTCCGCGTGCGCCCCACGGACCGTTCGGGTCGGGGATTTCCACGATGACGGACTCCACTTTTTCGGGAATGTCCCAAATGGTGGGGATCAGATAGGTGCTGAGCTGGTCGGTCAGTACGCGTCCGTCCTTTGTCTTGAAGTCTTCGAGGATGGCGTAGCCGTGCGCCTGAACCACCGCGCCTTCGATTTGTCCCGTCACCTGATCGGGGTTGATTGCCTTGCCCACATCGTCGGCGGAGACGATTTTCAACACGCGCACAAACCCGGTTTCGGTGTCCACTTCCACTTCGGCGGCTTGCGCCACGTAGGAATAGGAGAAGTTCGGCATCGAGTGCCCCGTGTCATGGTTGAAGGGCGTGGTGCGCGGCGCGAGATATTTGTATTCGGCAATCGCGGGCCGCTCCTCGTTCTTCCATTTTTCGAGAGCCGCTTCCGCTGCGCCTTTCATCGAGTTGCCTGCCATGAAGGTCAGGCGCGAAGCAGAGGCGGAACCGGAATTCCCCTGTTTGGCAGAATCGGAACCCCTGACTTCGATAATGTTTTCCGGTATGCCCAGAACCTGAGCCGCCATCTGCACCATTACCGTGTGCAAACCCTGCCCCACATCTGCGCCCGCCTGATGGATGACCACCCGCTCCATCTCTCCATTGCCGTGGATTTCCACCTTCGACCAGCAGTTTTCCTGGTATCCAAAGGAAAATCCCACGTTCTTGAATCCAGCCGCAAAGCCGCGACCACGGAGGACGGGCGAAGAATCTTTTTTGCCTTTGACCTTTTTATTTTGGGACTTTTTCCACTTGATCTTGTCGCGCGCCGCTTCGATGCATTGGACAATGCTCGGTGTGGGTGGGACGGGTGTGCCAACCCCAAGCGTGTCGCCATCGCGCAGGGCGTTCTTGAGGCGGAACTCCACCGGGTCCATGCCGAGTTTTTCGGCGAGTTTATCCATTTGCATTTCAGCCATGAATAAAGCCTGCGGAGCGCCAAACCCACGGAACGCCGCGCCGGGCACGTTGTTGGTGTACACGCCGTACACGTCTGTTTTGATGTTCGGAATGAAATAAGGCCCCGACGAGGTGATGGCGGCGTTGCCCAGCACCTTGTTGGATGTGTACATGTATGCGCCGCCGTCGGCGATCATTTCAATTTCCGCCGCGACCAGCTTGCCGTCCTTCGTTGCGCCCCATTTGGCGTTAAGAGTCGATGCATGACGTTTGCCGTGACCGATCATCGATTCGCGCCGCGACCAGATGATCTTTACCGGGCGCTGTAACTTCCACGTTGCCAGCGCCAGCACGATCTGCACCGACATGTCTTCGCGTCCGCCGAATGCGCCGCCGATGGCAGGGTAGATGACGCGGATCATTTCATCGGGAAGTCCCAGCGAGTGGGCGATGGCTTCGCGGTCGGCGTGAGTCCACTGTCCAGCCGCCTCGATGACGATGCGTCCTTCTTCGTCGATGTAAGACAGTCCCGCTTCGGGTTGCAGGTAGGCATGTTCCTGCACGGGGGTCTGGTACTCGCCTTCGACGATCACATCCGCTTTGGCGAAGGCTTCGTCCACATCGCCCTTGCGAATTTTGTAGTGGACACAGATATTCGAGTCGCCCCGGTCCGGATGCAGGATTGGCGCGTCGGGGCGCAGGGCAGCCTTCGAGTTGGAAAGAATCGGCAGGTCTTCGTACTCGACTTCGATGAGTTTGACCGCCGCTTCCGCCTGCGCTTCAGTCTGCGCCACCACAACCGCCACCTGGTCGCCCACAAAGCGGACAAGGTCGGTGTAGGGTTTCTCAGAGCCGGGTCCGCATAACACAGGCTGGTCTTTGATTTGCAAGCCGTATTCATTGACCGGCACGTCTTTCGCGGTGTAAACAGCGACCACGCCTTCCGCCCCCTCCGCCTTATCGGTGCGGATATTTTTGACCCGCGCATGTGGGCGTTCGGCGAAGAGAATTTTCATGAACAGCATCCCCCTCCTGGCCAGGTCGCCGGAGTAAAGAGTCTTGCCTGTTACCTTGTCAACCGCGTCGATGCGCGGGAGTGATTTGCCAACAGAATTTTCAGCCATAGGTTCCTACCGTGATTTTTTAACAACTTTGATCTTGGGCGGCGGGGCGTCCAGTGGGGTATACCGACTTGGTCCAATCGCCCTGTATACTGCCGCATATATAACCGACATTACGCCGCCAATGAACAGGATGTAAAACAGACTCATGACACCGTAGGCGTACAGGTTTTTCACCTTGGTCATCCACAGAAGCAGGAAACTCAATCCCTCAGATTTGTAGACGATGGCGGGCAATTGCGGAAACCCCATCAATCCGCGTGGAATGATATTAAACTTAGCGTCGATGATCCAGTCGATCGTCAAAACGCTGGCAGCAATGGAAATGACCGGGATCACCAACATGATGACGCAGCCAAACCCGCTCCAGATCTCGTGAGTCTTCCCCTTTGGCGGGAGTTCCTTTTTGCTGTACGACGTGTACTTACCCATGACTCGCTTCTTCGATCGCTTTGACGATCTTGTAGTAGCCGGTGCAGCGGCAGAGATTGCCGGCAATGGCTTGCTCGATCTCGCTGTGAGTGGGGTTGGGTTTTTCTTCCAGAAGTTTTGCTCCAGACATGAGAAAGCCCGGCGTGCAATAGCCACATTGGACGGCGCTGTTTGCCACGAAGGCTTCTTGAACCGGATGCAGTTTATCGCCTTCCGCCAGCCCTTCAACGGTGGTAATTTCCGCTCCATGCGCGCGCGGCGCCGGAACCAGACACGCCATCACCGCCTTGCCATCGAGGAAAACAGTGCAGGCGCCGCATTCGCCTTCGGCGCAACCTTCTTTGGTGCCCGTCAACATGCCTTCTTCGCGGATCAGCCGCAGCAGGGTCTTGTTGTAGCCGCTCTTAAAGGTGTAGGGTTTGCCGTTGATGGTGGTTTCGATGGCGGCGCCGGGGAATTCGCTCGTAACATGCTCCCCGAGGGCTGGCGCTTCTCCCTGCAAGAGAACGGGATTCTTGGGCATTCCCTTCCCTTCGGTCTCATCGTGGAGGGAGGTTAGCCCGCGCAAGACGCAGACCCGAACCATCTCATTGCGATATGCGGCAGAGCCGCGCACATCGTCGATGGGGTGCGCCGCCTTCATTGCCAGTTCCGCAGCCTGGGCGATGTTCTTCTTGTTGAATTTTTTCTTCACGAGGAAGTTTTCCGCTTCGACGGCGTGGGTGATGACCGGGGTGACCGCCCCCAGCGTGATCGAAGCCGACTGGACGGTAGCCCCTTTCAGGCTTTGTGTTGAGCTTGCCGAAACATCGACGATCACAGTGGCGTTGACAAGCGAAATAGCCTGTGCGCGGCGCAATCCCAACTTCATAAAAGTCCCGCGCTGTGATTTCTTCATGGCGGGGAAGGAAATGTCGATCAGCATTTCATCGGGTTGCATCACGTTCCTGCGGACGCCGGTGTAGAAATCTTTCAGCGCCACAATGCGTTCGCCGTGGATCGAGATCAGGGTCACGCTTGCGCCGAGCGCCATCAGGGGGCTGATGGTGTCGTTTGCGGGTGAGGCGGTGATGAGGTTACCGGCCACCGTCCCACGGTTGCGGATCTGCGGCGCGCCCACTTCCCATGCGGCGCGCGCCAGCGGAAAGGCTTTCTTGCGAATCAGTTTGGATGCCACGCAGTCATTGTGCGTGACCAGCGGACCGAGATGGATGATATCATCTTCGTCGATTGTGATCTGGTCGAGGTGGGGAATGCGCGTAATGTCGATCAGGGTATCAATTCCCTTGCGGACGCCGCGCTCCAGTTCGAGGACAAGGTCGGTGCCACCCGCAACTACGCGGGCGCTTTCCTTTTTCTGCCCTAAAATTTTGACGACTTCGTCAATGGACGTTGTATTAATATAGTTATGCCACATATGAGTATCTATTGCGTCATCGTGAGGAGGGCGCTTTTTCCGACGAGGCAATCTCATGCGTTGGATTCGAGATTGTTCCGTCACGGTAAAGCAACTCTTCGCAACGACAATTATATTTTCATTGTCCGCTGCCAGTGACGACTTCGGAGCGGCGATCGAAGGTCTCCAAAGCCTTTCGGGCAATGGATGTCAGGTTGCGGATGGCGGCGGGAAGCCCTTCCATGTCTTTGAGGGTGGCTTCCACATTGTCCAAAGCCCGCGATATCTCGTCTCCGAGTTCGAAGAACGCCAGATCGAACTGGTAGATGGCTTCGAGTTCCTTCTCGTTGATCTGCACGGCGTCGAATAGTCCTGAGTAACCGCGCGCGGCTTTGCTGATCCTGTCGATGAATGTGCGCATTGCCGTGCTGGCTTTTTCCATGTCGTCTATGAAGTCGTACATGCGGTTGTTGCCCAGTTCCACTTGCAATGCCGAGGAGCGTTTCCAAAGCTCCTCGAAACGGAGCGCCACGGTATCTCGCAAGATCTTGTCTGCGTCGCGGCGACTTTGTCTTTCCACGTATCCTTTGAATCCGGGGATGTAGGAAAGCAGTTTCTTGAACGGGTCGACCTGACCTTTTACTTTTTCAAAAAAATCACTCATTTGAGCCTCCTGCCGTAATATACGAAAATTCACGCTGCAAGTCTCGCTCATTATAGCCTGAGTTTGTGGTTATAATCAAGAAACGTCCTCTAGACAGGATGTATAATCAGGCAACGATTTCGAGAATAAATGGCCTTGCGCCATATCTAATCCAAAAGGAAGGTTTCCATGATCGTCACAACGAAAAAACTCTTTGAAGCGGCATACGGTAAATATGCCATTGGCGCGTATAACATCAATAACCTGGAACAGACCATGGGTCTGTTTCGGGGCAATCTGGACAGCAAATCCCCGTTCATCATCCAGATCAGCAAGGGGGCGCGTTCTTATACCCATAAACTGATGCTCGAAGGCTTGATTTTCTCGGCGGAGAAGGTCTTCCCCGAAGCTGTTTTTGCCGTCCACCTCGATCACGGCGACGAAGAGACCTGCTATGACTGCATCAACAGCGGGTTCTATTCCTCGGTCATGATCGACGCCAGCCACGAATCCTTCGAAAAGAACGTCGAAATTACCAAGCGCGTGGTGGATGCCGCCCATGCAAAGGGACTCGTGGTCGAAGCGGAACTGGGTCAACTGGGCGGCGTGGAAGAACACGTCAAAGTGGATGAAGCCAACGCCAAATTGACCGACCCCAAGCAGGCGAAGGAATTCGTCAAACTGACCGGCGTCGACTCGCTGGCCTGTGCCATTGGCACCAGTCACGGCGCGTTCAAATTCAGCGGTTCGCAGGGACTTCATTTCGATGTGCTGGCGCAAATCCAGAAGGAAATTCCCGGCACTCCGCTGGTGATGCATGGCTCCAGTTCTGTGCCTCAGGAAGAAGTGGAGCGCATCAACGCGGCTGGCGGTGAATTGAAGGGCGCCAAAGGCGTGGATGCCGATCAATTCAAGCGCGCCGCCGAACTGGGCGTGACCAAGATCAACATCGACACCGACGGCCGCCTGGTCTGGACCCGCGTCCACCGCGAGTTCTTCCGCGACAAGCCTGCTGAATTCGACCTGCGCCCGATTGGCAAGGTCTTCATGACCGAATACGCCAAATTCATCGCCGATAAAAATGTGAAACTCGGCTCTGCCGGCCACCTCGACGAAGTCCGCAAACTGGTGAGTTAACCACGAACCCGCCGGCAACTGGATTGGAAATTACTCCAACCCCGGTATTGAACATAAAAAACTCATTCCCCGTCATAGATAAGAATCACTGTGCGGGGAATGAGCATTTTTTTGCGTCCAGCACAAAGAGAGTCAGAGCAGGTTGAATTTGGGGATGTACTGGGTCGCAAAGGCTACCGGGGTTTTACGACCTAACGAACTGTAAGGTCGCCAGGAATAATAATACGTCTGCCGCCAGAAGTTTCAGTTTCGCGTTCTCGACTTCCAGCGCTTTCAATGCATTCAACACAGCCAAAAACACACATGAGTGTTTCTGAAAAAGGGGCGACTTTGAATAGTATAATTTTGTCGTTAGTCGACTGCCGAAAGATGCGCTAAATCGACAGGCATTAACAATCAATTAACCTACAATATACGCAAGCAAGTTGGTCAGCCATCCTCAAGTTTATCGAAAGAGTTTTGCAGGACATGATCACCCTTACGACCCGTCAGCGAGACATTCTCAGAGTTCTCCTCGATGTAAACCGTCCAATTGGTTCGGTTGAACTCGCAGGCAGGCTTCACCTGACACCTCGCCAGGTGGCTTACTGTATGCAGGGAGTCAGGGTCTGGCTGAAACAGCACGACCAGGATTTGGTTGTCTTGCCGGGTGTTGGGTTTGCCGTGCAGGTTGAATCTGAACAGGCGCGTGAACTTGCCCAAAAAGTCAATATTCATTCCGGAATACAGATTATTCTATCCGTAAGTCAACGTCAGCAATTACTGGCGTTGTTTTTATTAACCCGCGTTGAACCTTTTATTCTGACCCAGTTGGAGCAACTGTCACAGGTTTCACGCATGACCATCCTGAAGGATTTGGATGAAATCGAAAAGTGGATGCAGTCGCGACGCCTCACCCTGATCCGCAAGCCGCATTTTGGGATTCAAGCCAGCGGTGTTGAGCATGATTGTCAGCAGGCTTTGGCGGAACTATTGTGGGGAGAAACCTCATTCAGCGGCGACCCTGTGACTGAAATTACCCACGCCGAAGGTTTGAAATTCAACCTGCAAAGCGACGCCCAACATTTGCCGCTCGTTCAGGCAGTTGGCGACTATCTTGCAAGTCTTCCCACACGCCGCGCCATTGGGCTTGTGGCGAAGGCTGAGGAACAACTTGGCGGGCGTTTTACCGACGACGCAGTGTTGCACCTTGCGCTGGTATTTGCCATCCTGTCGAAGCGGATTCAGGGCGGCAACCACCTCGAAGTGGGTCAAAAGTCGATCGAATCCTTGCAATCGGCGAAGATTTGGGCAGTCGCTTCCTATGTGGCTGGAAGGCTGGGGCGCGAATCCAGTTCCCTGTGGCAACCCGATGATGTGGCTGGAGTCGCCATGGAAATGATGGCTGCCCCGCGCAACGAAGTTTTTCCCGGGGAATTGGAACGCGAAAGTGACTTCTCCGCCCTGAGCGAACGCCTGATGGAACACATCAGCTATTCCTTTGGGATTCCAAAAATAAAGCATGACCGCACGCTGCAAAACGGTTTGCTCAATAATATTATTCCAGCCTATTATCGCCAGCGCTACAACCTGTGGTTCCCGGTGGCTTTGAATAACGCCAGCCTGCCCGACAAACATGATGAAGAATTTTTGGTGGCGCAGGAGATTTCGCAACTGGTTCACGAGTTTACCGGTGTGACCCTGCCCCAGAGCGAAATCAACAACCTGGTGGTGTTGCTGCGCGCGGCATTTATCCGCAACCGTGCCTATCGTTTCAACCGCGTCATCGTCATCTGTCCCAGCGGGATGGCAACTGCCCAACTGCTGGTCGCCCGCCTTCATGCCCGCTTCCCCAATTTGAGCAACCTTGAAGTCATCTCTCTGCGTGACCTGACTCCAGCCCTCGTCTCCTCGTCTGATTTAATCCTCACCACTGTTCCACTTCCCCGGCAATATTCCAACAACCCCAAGGTAATTTTGGTTCATCCACTTCTTATGCCGGAAGACATCGAGGCCATCACCCAATTCTTGAGTTGAGCACACCCCACTTGGTTACTCGGCAGCGTTCCGACCGCCGCCTGTAATAAACGGTTTCAAGCGCCTGTATTTCAGGCAATCATATAAATCCTAAAAGGAGAAATTAAGATGAGAGAAAAGTTACAACAATTTGGGGGCTTTATGGCCGGCATGGTCATTCCCAATATCGGTGCATTGCTCGCCTGGGGTTTGATCACAGCCATTTTCATTCCGGTCGGCTGGATCCCGAATGAAGGCTTTGCCAAACTGGTTGGTCCAATGATCATTTACTTGATCCCGCTGCTCATTGGCTACACGGGCGGCAAGATGATCCACGGCGTGCGCGGTGGCGTGATTGGTGCGGCTGCAACCATGGGTGTCATTGTCGGATCTGACATTCCCATGATGCTCGGCGCCATGATTGTGGGCCCGCTCAGTGGTTGGTGTCTCAAGAAGCTTGACGAGGCTGTGGAAGAAAAAATCCCCGTTGGTTTCGAAATGCTCTACAACACATTTTCGATTGGTATTCTGGGCATGCTCTTGATCCTGGTTGCCAATGTAGCCATTGGACCGGTTGTGGTCGCTCTCAGCAATGCCGCTGGCGCCGCTGTGGATGCGATGATTAAGGCCCGCCTCCTGCCGCTGGCTGCCATCATTATCGAACCCGCCAAGATCCTGTTCCTCAACAATGCTCTCAACCACGGTGTGTTGTCTCCGCTGGGTGTGATCTCCGCTCAGGAAACTGGCCGCGCTGTCCACTTCCTGCTCGAGACTAATCCCGGCCCCGGTCTTGGCCTCTTGGTCGCTTACTATGTAGCTGGCAAGAAAGGCAGCATGCTCAAGGATTCTGCCCCTGGTTCCATGATCATTCACTTCCTCGGCGGTATTCATGAGATCTATTTCCCCTACGTGCTGGCTCACCCGATTATGGTTTTGGCGATGATCGCTGGTGGTTTCGCGGCTGACCTGTGGTTTGTGATCACCGGCGCTGGCCTGGTTGCCACCCCCGCTCCCGGTTCCATTTTCGCCTATCTCGCGGTCATTCCGCCCGGACAGCACTTCCAGGTTTTGACCGGCGTTTTGATCGGCGCAGTCGTTTCCTTCTTCGTTGGCGCTTTCATCCTGCGCGTCAACCCCGTCAAGGAAACTGGTGAAGACGAGGCTTCCGCTCCCGTTGGTTCCGTCCCCGGTTTAGGCTAATAAACCAGGTCCACTTGGCAGGCGCGGCAGCCTCATCTCCGCACACGATTATACCCGCTGTCGCGCCTGCTCAAAATTGTAAGGAGAGTGCAAAAATGTCACAGTCAATTTCCGCCGCTCAGGTCAAGACCATTATTTTCGCCTGCGAAGCTGGCATGGGATCCAGCCTGATGGGCGTAAACTCTCTGAAGAAAAAATTGAAGGCCGCCCAGGTTTTGGATGTGGTCGTCTTCCACAAGCCCGCCCGCGAGATTCCAGCGGATGCGCAGGTGATCGTTGTCCACAAGGGACTTGCCAAGACCGCCCACGCGAAAGCGCCCAATGCGGTAGTGGTGGCGTTCAATCACTTTTTGAACGACCCCGCTTTCGATAAGCTGGTGAAATCGCTTGTCGAAAAGACCGAAATCGTTTCAACTGAACTGTAAATAATTGTATAAAATAACCGTCCCACGTTGTCGGTGACGGAAGTCCAGCAAACCTTGTCGGAAGGTTTGGTTGTGACTTCCTATCTCAAACGGGGAGAAAAAAACAACAGGTGATGAAAATGCCCATTCTTTCAAAAGACCGAATATCCCTTCAAGCAAGCGCCACAGACAAGGCGGACGCCATCCGCA
>CAILWD010000498.1 GCA_903837815.1 uncultured Chloroflexota bacterium
ACAGTCCCTTCCCTGTCGATGGCGATGCCGACCGGTTCATCGAATTGTCCCGGGTCGAAGCCTGCCGACCTAAAGTCGGTGATGAAATTACCGTCCGCGTCGAAGACTGCCACGCGCTTGTTGCCGGTGTCGGTCACGTAAACCCGTCCCTCAGAGTCTACCGCCAGTCCACGGGGGCCGTAGAATGACATGGGCGTTTCGCCTTGCCCGAAGATACCCCAGGCGGTAATGAATTTTCCTTCGGCGGTGAATTTTTCAACGCGGTGATTCCAGGTGTCTGTCACATAGACTGATCCATCAGGTCCGATGGCGATGCCCCAGGGTTCGTTAAACGTGCCATTGTTGATTGGTTCGCTCACGCCGTCGGCATAGGTTCCCCACTCGTGCAGAACTTTTCCGTCGATATCCATGTGCAGGACGCGGTGATTGCGCGAATCTGCCACGTAGACCGTGCCGTCGTTGGCGAAGGCGAGTGAGCGCGGCGCATTTAACCCAAGCGGATTTTCAGATTCAACAGCCAGAATCAGGTCGGCCGAAAGCGGGACGTATTTGCCCTCTGTCGGGTCTTCTGCTGTTTCGACGATGTTTGGCGCGGCGCCGTAATTCCATATCTTGGCGGCGGCATCCTGGCGGACGTAGAGCCGCATCTTGTCAGCAGGACTCCAGGTGGTGAGACTCAGGTCAGAGCGACCCTTGGCTTCCGCGTATTTGGTGTATTCGCGGTCCATCCAGATTTGAAAAATTCCCGCACGAATGGCTGGGTTGGTGAATGCCTCGCACAGGGGCGTGTAATCTTTCGATTTATTTAGTTTGTAAACGCTCAAAAGCCCCTTGCAGGCGTAATCTTCGGGGAATGGTTGGTTGGGGTCGCGGTTGTAGGACAGGCTGAAATAATCCTGCATGGGCCACCACATGCGAATATAGTCGATGCGATAATAACCGGGACCAAGAGCGGCTTCAATTTTGTCAAAGTTCTTTTCGTCCACGATGACCACCATCGACTCGCGCAGAGAGCGGGTGGGCTGGTCAAAGGAAGTTTGCTGGGTGAAATCGCGCAGGTACCAGACGAAGGGCCAGGAGACTCCTGTGTCGGGGGCGCTGGCATCATAGGCAAGCGGCACGCCAAGTCCGCCGGTGGTGCGTTCGGAGATTTCTGCCGCCTGATGGATAATTTCCTTGATTCCCGACGCTCCATGCGCATAAACGAGGTACTCAGTTGCCTGATCGTAGGTGATATACGAAGCGCGGAAGGAGGCGCGCGCAGTCAACACGGCAAGCAGGGCGAAAAAGACCAGCGTAAATATGTGCCTGACCTGTTGGAAAGTCCACCCACGGAGAAGATAGACCGCGCCCACTGCGCTGGCGATGGTGGCGACCAGAGGCAGGAGGAAGGTGCTGGTTGCCTGCAACTGTTCCAATTCCTTGCCTTGGAATGGGGGAATGGGCCCATTGAGCGCCAGAATTGCGCCGACGAAGCTGAGGATGAAGACCGTCAATGCGGCAAGGGTCAGCGGTATGCGCTGTTCTTTCAGGCTGGCGAGGTCGGTGGTGTCGATGATTCGTCCCAACGCCCAGCCTGTAATCAGTACCATGGGCCATGCCATGTGATAGGTCAGCCAGGGCATTCTTTCACCCGCGTAGGTGAAGGCTATGACGCTGGTGATACTCCACCAAACGAGCAGGCTGAACATGTTGGAGAAGTTTTTCTCTTCTGCCTTGTCAATATCCGATTCTTCCTGCAGGTCGAGGATTTCGTTTTCGCTGCTTGTCTTGGGCGAAGGCTTGCGGCGTAGCCCAAGGATGATGGCGAGAATCAGACCCAGGGCGGGAAGAAATTCATAGACCGGGATCTGAATCAGCGTGTAGAAATACCAGGGCTGGCTGCCGCGTTCCACTTCCTGTTGCACGATCCAATATCCGAGTGAACCGATGACCCCGGTAAAGAACCCGCCGCCTTTGGTAAAAACGGTCGTGTACAAAACGGTAAAGGGGACCCAGAAGACCAGCGAGGTCTGCAACCATTTTTCCCTGTTCCAGAGCAAGCCAGCGGCGGCAGAGAGGGCGAACATCAGTATGAGGAAACCGACGATGATTAGAATGGAGCGCGTATCCTGAGCCATGCTGATGACTTCCCCGGCGGTGGTGGGGATGGTGACTTTGAGCCAGCCGTTGAGCAGGTTGACCGGAAGCGGCGATAGTTGCGGCAGAACAATCGTTCCGCAGACCATCAGCAGGTCGAACGAACGCTCGTTGCGGATTCTTTCCCAGGTGTAGCCTCGGATCAGGGAAACGGCAGCAAAGCCCAGAGCGGTTACCGCGGAAAGGATCAGGACGATCAGGGTGGGAGAAATGGAATTCGCGTCGGGTTGAGCAAGCGGAGATTCCCCTGCCGTGTCGGGATTGATCGGCATGGCGGTTTCGGTTCCGCTAAGGGTGGCTGTGTCGCGGATATAAAACCCATACCCGGCGGCAAGCCCAACAAACAAAGCGGCGATCGCAAGAGCGATAATGAAGGAGCGATAATCTTTTTCGGCGTCCTGCCACGGGCGGCGTGTGACCTGGGCGACGAAGTAAATGGCGAGGAAGAGCAGCGCTTGTGCCGTGTAGATGAAGGATGTTTCCTTCGATGTGAAATGCAGGGCAAGCGCGGCGGCAAGCATCAAAAGGTATTTTTTGCCGCCGACTTCGAGGTGGCGCAGAATGGCATAGAGCATCAGGATGCCAGAAAACCCGACAAAGGATTCGTTACGGACATATCGTCCGTAATACAGCATGTATGGCGAAATCACCATCAGGAAGCCTGCGATCATTGCCCCCCATTTTCCGAGATATCTGCGCCAATACCAGACCATCCAGACGGTGGCAATGCTGAACATTACTGCGGGGATGCGCGACGTGAAATCGCTTGCGCCAAAGAGGAAATAGGAAAGCGCGACAACATGAAACTGAAAAGGTCCATGCATCATTGGCGAGTGTTCGTATCCCTGTCCGCGGTAGAGCAGCCACGAGAAATAAGTGTGCAGGCTTTCGTCGTGACTCATGACCCGCGGTTCGAGCATGTAGAAGCGGGTGAAAATTGCGAATAGGATGACCGCCGCAAAGACCGCAATTTCGTTGCTGAGTTTTGGGAAGGCAGGATGAATGGGGCGTTCGAGCCAGTTTTGTTTTGAATCCATTTGAGTTCACCTGATACGGAAAAATAAGTTGCAATAATATACCTGAAAGTTTAGCGAGACATGAGCGGGATTATAACAGCATAACTTGAATCTTGCGCGTAGGCAGTGCGGTAGGCTCATTCCGTCAAAGATGCGCTCCCAGCGAGTTGACCACACCCAGCCTGAATATCCACCCCGCGCCTCATGCGGATCGTGCATCCGACCCCAGCCTGTTCCAACGTTTCCTTGAAGATTGCCGCCCGCTGACGGTCGGTTGCCGCGCCGTTGTAGCCTTTGGTGGGGTTGAGAGGAATGGCGTTGACGTGGACTAGCATTCCTTTGAGCCGCGCTGCGAGTTGCCGCGCCACTTCGGGCGTGTCGTTGACTCCGCTGATGAGCGCCCACTCGAAGGTCACGCGGCGATGGGTCTTTTCGATGTAATATTTGCAGGCTTCGATGACTTCCTCGATGTTGTATTTCTTGTTGACCGGCATGATGGCGAGGCGCTCCGCATCGGTGGCGGCATGGAGCGAAATCGCCAAGTTGACCTGCCGCCCTTCATCGGCGAAGCGTCGAATCTGGGGGACGAGACCAACTGTCGAGATGGTGAATCGCCGCGCGCCGAATTTGTATCCGTCGGGGTCGTTGAGTCTATCGATTGCCGCGATTACATTCTCATAGTTGTGAAAGGGTTCGCCCATACCCATGAACACCACGTTGCTGACAACCTCCTGAGTCTCTTTGAGCATTTGGGCGTAGTACATGATTTGAGCCACAATCTCGCCGCTGGAGAGATTGCGCTTGAAGCCCATCTGACCTGTGGCGCAGAAAACGCATCCCATTGCGCAGCCAGCCTGGGTGGAAATGCAAAGTGTGCGGCGATTCTTCGCGCCGCGCCGGTTTGTTTCAGAGGTTGCCATTTGCGGGTCGTCTGCAGGGTCGCCATAACGCATCAGCACGGCTTCGATCAAATTTCTGTCGGGGAGTTCGAAGAGCGTCTTGCGGGTGGACCCGTCCGAAGAGTCGAGATAGGTATTGACCTTGAAAGGGAAGAAGGTCAACTCTTCCATCATTCGTTCGCGCAGGGATTTTGACAAATTGGTGAACTGGTCGGGTGAGTTGTAGAGATGTTGGTACAGTCCCTGCCAGATTTGCTTGGCGCGGTAGGCGGGTTCGTCCCAGGATTTGAGCAAGTCAGTGAGGGCGGGAAGGTCGAGGTCGTAGATTAGCATGGGGTGATTGTAAACGATTCGCGCAATTCAGCGAGTCAACGATTCGGCGGGGTATGGTATAAATTCAGGCAGGGTAGGGAATTCGTAGGCGAATCGATTCCTTTTTCACATTCCCTTTACACTATAATTCCCGCCCTGTAACAAGGAGAAAGCAAAAAGAATGGATACGAGAACAAGAATAATTTTGATGTGGGCAGGCGTTGCCGTGCTCGTCATCGGCGGATTTACCCTGCTCATGCTGTCCTTCGGTCGAGCCGGCTTGGACGATCCTGCCGCCGAAGTGGATGCCATCTACACCAACGCCGCCGCGACTGTTGCCGCGCAACAGCAGACCCTTCAAGCGGGGACTGTTGTTGCGATGTCCACCACCGCCGCGAACAATCCCACGCCGACGCCAACCCCGCTGGCTCTTCTCAGCCCAACCGCTCAGGCGCCGACAACGCCAGTTCAGTTGCCGACCATTGCCAGTTCATCGGGCGGTGGGACAGTCGGCACGCTTTGCGACAACGCCGTGTACGTCACGGACGTGACCATCCCCGATGAGACGACCATCCCCGCCGGACAATCCTTTACCAAGACCTGGCAGGTGAGAAACATCGGCTCCTGCGCATGGACTGCGACCTACCAGTTGACTTTTGTTTCAGGCGACAGCCTTGGCGGAAAATCAACCCCGATCAACAAAGTGGTGAACCCCGGCGAAACGGCAGACATCTCGGTCATTTTGACTTCCACTTTTGCCACGGGGACTATTACCGGCACCTGGAAACTGGCAAACGACAAGGCGCAACAATTCGGCGACTCGCTCACCGTGGTCATCAAGAATGGGACTTCAACCACCGCTGTAGCAACTTCCGCGACGACAATCACTCCAACGCCTACCGTCACTCCGGCGGTGGTTGTGGTCACTGCCACCTACACCCCTACGCCAACTGTTGCCGCGCCGACGGAGACTCCAACTCCCACGCCGACAACAGTGCCGTAAAACTGAGACCTCCGAAGTTTTCAAAACTTCGGAGGTCTTTTTTTGTGTTATTCCAAATCAACCTATCTGACCAAATCCGCCAAACTCTCTGCGATGATATCAATTTTTGGTTTCCACGCCTCAGCCTGTTCCCTGGTCGAGACGCCGCTCAACACCGCCGCAGTCGGGCATCCCGCCGCCTGACCGGAAGCCACGTCCGTTTCGAGCCTGTCGCCGACGACGAGGGTTTCCGCTTTGGATGTCCCCAGCCGCTCCAGACAAAACTCCATCATGATGGGGAGGGGCTTGCCCGCCACAATCGGCTCGACTCTGGTCGCGGTGGTGATGACCGAAAGCCAGGACCCAGCCCCAGGGATTTCTCCGCGCGGGGTGGGAAAAGTGCGGTCGGTGTTGGTTGCATAAAATGGAATTCCCGCGCGAACCAGCAAAGTTGCTTCAGATACCTTGTCGAAGTTGATCGTACGGTCAATACCCATCACGAAAACTTTGGCTTCGGGGGCGCGTTCCACACTCAACAACTCGAAGCCTTTTTCTTCCAACGCCTCGCGTACGCCGAGACCGCCGATCATAAAAATCTTCGTTCCGCGTGGATATTTTTGTTCGAGCATGTGCGCCACCGCCAGCGCCGATGTGATCACCTGCGAAGCATCCACGTTCACGCCGAGGCTGGCGAGCTTCTGGCGATATTCTTCGGGTGTTCTTGTCCCGTTGTTGGTGGCAAAGACAAATTTCAATCTGCGTTCGCGGATTCGGGCAAAGGTTTGGGGCAGGTCGCCAATGGGCGCATCCGACTTCCAGACCACGCCGTCCATATCGAGAATAAGGGCTTTTATATTTGAAGGGATCATTTTGATTTACGATTTCAGGTTGTGGATTTGCGATTGTCTGCATCCCCCCGATTATAGCGGACAAAACAAAAGACCCCGAAGTCTCCTCCGAGGTCTTCCTAAATTACCTGTCTACCTCTTTACCTGTTTACTTCTTCTCCGGCGTTTCGATAATCTGATCCACCAGGCCGTACTCCACTGCCTGCTGTGCATCGAGGTAATAATCGCGGTCAAGGTCGCGCTCGATGACATCCAGCGGCTGACCGGTGTGCTTCGACATAATGCCGTTGAGCAGGCTCTTCAAGTTCATAATCTGCTTGGCTTGGATGGCAATATCCGTCGCCTGACCCTGCGCCCCGCCAAGAGGCTGGTGCATGTGAACCGTCGCATGAGGCAGGGCGTAGCGCCGTCCCTTCGTGCCAGCCGTCAGCAACACCGTGCCAAACGAAGCGGTCACGCCGACAGCCACGGTGCTGATCGGGTTCGAGATGATCTGCATCGTGTCATAGATCGCCAGCCCGGCATAAATCACGCCGCCCGGCGAATTAATATACATGCGGATTTCCTTCTCGGGGTCTTCGTGATTGAGAAACAGCAGCTGTGCCACAATCACATTCGCCACCTGATCGTCGATGGGCGTCCCCAAAAAGATAATGCGCTCCTTCAACAGAAGCGAGTAGATGTCATAGGCGCGTTCTCCGCGACCTGTATTTTCCACAACCATCGGCACGACATTCTTAAAGTCTGGAATCATATTTGTCTCCTTTTTGTTGGCAGGATGATACCCAAAGTCTGTTGGATTTTCGTTAGAGTTTCTACAAAAAAATCATTGCGGATTTGAAACCCACAATGATTTTTTGTTGATCCACGTTGAGCGTAGTCGAAACGACGCCCTGCCCGACACTTCGACTGCGCTCAGTGCGGACAGCCATCAAAAGATCGAGTCTACTCTGCGGGCTTGTCCTGCTCACCAGCCGACTCAGCCTCAGCCTCTTCCTGTTTCGGCTCTTCGGCAGGAGTCTCTTCCACAGGCTTGTATTCGCCCTTCGCAATCGACTTCAGCATGTCGAGCGCCTTGCGGGTCATCACGCGGCTTGCGGCTTCCATGGCAATGGCTTCGCTCAACTGGCGCTGACCCTTCTTGCCGCCGCGCACCTTTGAGAAGTCCATGCCCTGCTGCATCAGGCTCATCATCGTGTTGTTGTACTCGGATTCGATGGAAGCGTTATCCACGTTGATTTTTTCCTGGCGCACAACCTCGTCGAGAATCAAACCGCGTTCGAGGCGTTTCTTTGCCACCGGGTTCACTTCCTCTTCGATGAACTTCTCGCGGGTGGTTCCGCGCACCTTGAAGTAGGTTTCCATGTCCATATTTTGCTGCGCCAATCGGCTAGACAGGTCAGACAGCACATGCTCGCCCTCGTGTTCGATGGTGTGGGGGTGATATTTGATGGTCGCGCCTTCCTTGACCTTCTCGATGAGTTCGACGAAGAACTTGTCATCGTACTCATCCTGCGAGCGCATTTCCACGTCCTTGCGAACCATTTCTTTCAGGGTGTCCAGCGTCTCGCCTGCGCCTGCCATCTTGGCGAGTTCATCATCAAGGTCGGGCAGAGTCACGCCGCGCACGGTTTTGATGATGGCTTTGATTTCCACGCCCTTACCTTTAAGTTCGTCCACATCCCAATCTTCGGGGAAGGTATGCGCGATGGTTTTGCTTTCGCCGGGCTTCAACCCAACCAGTTCATTCGCAAAGCCGTTGTAGGGCCATTCAGTATCGCGTTCTTCACTGCGGACAAATGCGGCAAACCCGGTGCGGTTGAGTTCCGTCGTTTCAGATTCCACATCCAGCAAAACGTAATCGCCGACCTGAATCTCGCGTTCGACGGTTTCGGTGGTGGCATACATCTGGCGCAGGTTTTCGAGGGCTTCGTCCACTTCCTTGTCGCCGGGTTTTTCCCACTCGTAGGGCATCCGCACAGCATGATAATCGCCGAGGTCAACTTCGGGAGCGAGCGGCACGCGGAAGGTCATCTTCATCGGGTCGAGGCTGTCCACCGATTCAAGGGAGCCAGCCGCGCCAGGATTCACATCCGCCTGGGTCAGAATTTTTCCATATTCCGCGTCAATTAACAGGTCAACCGCCTGCTCGGTGATTGCGCCTTCGCCGAGGCTTCGCACAACAATATCGTACGGGGCTTTGCCGGGGCGGAACCCGGGAATCTTGGCACGGGTCGCCAGTTTGGTCGCGGCGCGGCGCTTGTAAGCGTTGGTTGTCTCAGCGTCCACTTCGACGATGAGTTTGACGGAATGGTCGTCCTGGTATTGTTTTTCGATATTCAAGGTTTCCTCCAGACTGCCTTTTCGGAGTCTAATAAATTTTGGTGGGGATGATGGGAGTCGAACCCATACGCCTCGCGGCACATGATCCTAAGTCATGCTTGTCTGCCAATTCCAACACATCCCCGCGCGTTGGGCGGGCGAAATTATACTGTGAAACTCGCTTTTAATGGCAACTTTTTTTGAAGGCGTAACCATGCCGACTGAAGACTCAAAAAACGAAAAAAGACGCATGACTCGGAAAAAATTAGACGGGCTTGAAACATGGATAACCGCTTATTTGCGCGATGTAAAAACGCGGGGCTTGTCATGGCTGTAGCAAAGTCGCTTGACAAAAAGTGAAAAATAAGATCCTTCTCGGTAAAATTGCGAGTGCGAACAAGCAAAAACCGAGGAGGATCTAAAATGGAGTATAGCACGATTAGCAAGGGGCAAGAAATTAGCATTGA
>CAILWD010000499.1 GCA_903837815.1 uncultured Chloroflexota bacterium
AAGCCCAACAGGGTCATCAGAATGGCGCTCACGATGAGGATGACAAACATCAACGAACTCCAACCCGGCTCGAGGCTGGAGGTGCGTCCTGTCACCCAAAACGAGAGGACGTACACCATCTCTGCCCCCGCCAGACAAAAGAGCAGTCCGCCGAGGCTGAGTCCAAGATAAAGGGGCATCAACGAAAACGAGAAGACCGCATCCATCGCCAACCGCACCATTTTGGAGAGTGAATATTTCGAAACGCCGCTGATACGATCCGCAGGCTGGTAGGGCAGAATGACCGTGGCGAAACCAATCCACGAGACCATGCCGCGCAAAAAGCGATGATATTCCGGCATGGATTTGAGCGCGTCCACGGCGGGGCGGGTCAACGCGCGGAAATCTGCCGCGCCCGGCAAAACCTGCGTGCCGCTGACCACATTGATAAAGCGATAAAACAAACCCGAAGTCCATTTTTTGAAGGATGCGGGCTGGGCTTCGTCGATGCGTTGAGTCTGGACGATGTCGTAGCCCTGGGCGATTAAACCCAACATCTGCGGAATCATCTCCGGCGGATGCTGACCGTCCCCATCGAGCGTGAACACCACTTCGGCTGTGGCGGCGTCCATGCCAGCCGTCAGCGCGGCCTGATGACCGAAGTTGCGGCTGAGTTGCAGCAGGGTCACACGCGGGTCGGCTTCGGCAATCTTCCGAATCGAAGACGCCGTCCCATCGCGGGAGCCGTCATCCACATAGATGAAATGGAAATCGTGATCGAGCGCATCCACCACGTCGCAAATGCGTCTGTGGGTCTGCTCGACAACCCCCTCCTCGTTGAAGATGGGGATAACAAGGTCAACGGTCTTTTTCTTTGTCATGGATGGGATTTTACCATCCTACTTCTTACACAAAGCCTCGTAGACTGCGGCGCGGTTGTATTCTGCAGGCTGGTCTTTCAGCGACTCGTATTGGGCGCACATCTTGTTGAAAGAATACTTGTCGTCACGGACAAATTGGGCAACGCGCTTCGCATTTTCGATGTCGCCCAACTCGACGTATGCCTCCAGGAGCGGCATCCACTCCGTGACAGTTGACGGCTCAACGCCAAGTTTTTTCGCTTCCTTGCCAAGTTTTACTGCTTCCTGCCAGTTGCCCACCTGCCGCGCAAGGTCCATCTTTTGGTAGAAGTAACACCAGGTCTGCGGCGGCTCGGAACCAAACACCTCAGCCAACGGGACCACCCCGTCTGCGGTGGGATCGATCAACCCGACGTCCGAATATTTCGCGATGAAGCGCACATCGGGACGCGCCTCGGTCACAGCCTGGTCAAAACGTTTTCCGTCCAACACATGCAGGCAGGTATTCGGCGCGGACTGCGACAAAATGATGACCTTGCCATAATCACGCGGAATAGTGAACGTGCCGCGCACCAACCTTTTTTCCTGCGTCCTGGCAAGCAAATCCATCCAGATATCGTCGAACATCACCTGACCAGGCAGGCGCAGTGGCCCCCCGGGCTGGTATACCAGATTGGCAGGACCCCAAACCTCGTATTCCTCGGCGAGACCGTATCCGCCGGGCAGGGCGACAATCAGGGTCGTCCCGTCTTCGATTTGCGGGGCACGCCACGAAAGCTGCCACCATGCCTCGCGTTCAACTTTCCAATAATCGCGATAGTAAACCGCGCTGCCAAATTGTGTGACCACGCCAAAGATGAGCAGGGAGAAAAGGAACACCCAACGCAGCCAACCTTTGAAGACGTGGAAAGCCAGTCCGCCCATCAGCAGGGCAACGCCCAAAACAGATTGATAGGTATAACGATCCCAGCCCCAGAAGTGAGCATTGCGCCCCGAAACGGTGATTGGAAGGGTTGTGATGAACACAATGAGCGCACCCAGAATTAGGAAATCACGCGGCGACTGATCTTCTTCCTGCGCCACGTCCCCTTTCCGCGCGAAGAAGGAATATCCGCCCGCAGCCAGGACGAGCGCAAATCCCAAGCCCAGGGCAATTCCCAAATCGCTGTAGGGCAGTTGATTCGAATATTGCTGAAAGGGAATCACCCACGCGAAGATGGATGTCTCGAACAGGTCTTTCGCGGTCTCGATAGCAAAACTGAGCAAACCGTGGAGGCTGGTCAGGTTTCCAAGCATACTTTCCGCGCTGACGGCTTTGCGCGTGCTGTCAAAAAAGAAAATACGCCAAACGACGAAAGAAAGCGCAAACGCAAGGTAAGGCAGGGCGCTCAACAGCGTGACGCGGATATTTTCTTTCCAACTCTTTCCCTGCCGATAAAATAGATACCAAAGCAGGAAAATACGGACGGCTTCCATGCCAACCAGCGCCTCATAGATGAGGATGTAAAACGCGCTCAGAATAACCGCGAGAAGAGTAAAACCAACCTTCACGGCCATCTTTTGTGCTTTAACCGCGTTGACGGTCAACGCCAGAGACAGCAGGGAGGCAGTGTAGGCAAGCAACAATTGCTTGTAAGTCAGCGCGTTCGGTTGTTGATAGAAGCCCGGGTACACCACAAAAAGAAGGGCAATGAATAGGGTTTCCACCTTGCGCTGGGGCCAAAGACTGCGGAGAAGCCAAAGCATTGCCAGTGCAGACGCAACTTTGATAAACAGAACATACGTGTGCCATGCCAGCGGCGACAATCCCATCAGCGAAAAATCCAGCACGTACAGCCAGCCCACAAAAGGACGGTCGCCTTCGAACATGCTGAGGAGTCCCTCCACGCCCTTCGATTGAGCGCCCCAGAGCAAGTACCAGTCATCGCGGTAGAAACCCAATTGGGTGATTTGCGTGCCGTAAGTCAGCAGGGTGGCAAAGACAACAAGAAGGATCGCCAGCCAGGTATCGCGGCGCGAGAAAAAAGTTGAGGAAGATTTCATTTGAATTGGAACTCCATCATCGCGTCGATGACCTGCTCCTGGTCGGCGCTGGTCAACTCATTGTGGAAGGGAAGGCGCACCAACTGGTCGCTGATTTTTTCGGTGACAGGGCAATCGCCCGCGCTGTAGCCAAATCCGCGCCCCATGTCGGAGAGGTGCAGCGGCAGGTAGTGGAACACGCTGTAAATATCGCGCTCGCGCAGGTGCATGATGAATTTCTGCCGCAAATCCAAATTGGGTAGGAGCAGGTAAAACATGTGATACGCCTGCTCGCGGTCAGCGGGGACGGTGGGAAGTTGAACGCCGTGCTTCTCTGCCCAATCTTTCAGGGCAGCATTGTACATCTCCCAGACATTTTTGCGGTGGTTTTGGATTCTCTCGCGCTGCTCGAATTGGGCGAACAAAAATGCCGCCAGCAAATCAGACGGGAGGTAGGAGGAACCGATGTCCACCCAGGTATATTTATCCACCTGCCCACGGAAGAAGCGCGCGCGGTTGGTTCCCTTCTCGCGGATGATTTCAGCGCGTTCCGCCAGAGCGGGGTCGTTAATCAGCAACGCGCCGCCCTCGCCACAGGAGAAGTTCTTGGTCTCGTGGAAGGACTGGGTTGCCATCGCGCCAAACGTGCCAAGATATTTGCCTTTATATTTTCCAAACAAGCCATG
>CAILWD010000500.1 GCA_903837815.1 uncultured Chloroflexota bacterium
CTGCCGCGGAACCGAACTTACGCTGGCTGACAATGAACGCCGTCGGCATGGACGTCTCCATCACCGAAGTGACCGATGACGTGGCGGCGCTCAGTTTCCAGGGACCGAATACCCGTAAGGTGTTGAACAAAGTCACCGAGAAACCCGTGGACGAGTTGAAGTACTTCCGCCTGATGACCAACAAGATCAAAGGCGTGGACGTGACCATCTCCCGCACAGGCTATACCGGCGACCTCGGTTATGAGATTTGGATGGATAACAAAGACGCGCTCAAAGTTTGGGACGCGCTCATGGAAGCGGGCTCCGATTACGGCATCACCCCCGTCGGCATCCTCGCCATGGACATGGCACGTGTGGAAGCGGGCTTGTTCATGCTCGATGTGGATTACACCTCTGCTTCTCACGCATGGATCGAATCACAGAAATCCTCTCCCCTTGAATTAGGTTTGGATTGGACAGTCGCACTCGACAAACCCGGCTACTTCGTCGGTCGCCGTGCGCTGGAAAAGGAAAAGCGTGAAGGCTCGGCGTGGAAGATGGTTGGCTTGGCAGTCGATTGGGTCGGCATGGAAAAATTATTTGGCAAGGTTGGTCTGCCACCGCAGATCCCCGGCTCGGCGATTCGCGCCAGCCTGCCCGTGATGGTAGGCAATGTGCAAGTTGGCTATGCATCCACTTCTACATGGTCACCATTATTGAAGACCTATATTGCCCTCGCACATTTGCAGAAACCATATTACGAAATCGGCACGGATGTCCGCATGGAGATCACAGTGGAACATCACCGTCAACACGCGCCCGCAAAAGTGGTCAAGTTGCCGTTCTACGAACCCGAGTGGAAAAAACGTTGACAAGTTTAAAAGTTGGAAGGTTGGAAAGTTAAACCTGCCAACTTGAAACCTTCAAACGTTCAAACTTGTTAACCTTGAAACAGAGAAAACCCATGACATCATCCAACACATACGACGCAATCATCATCGGCGGCGGTCACAACGGACTTGTGGCTGGCGCATACCTTGCCCGTGCAGGCAAGAAAGTGGTCGTGCTTGAACGCCGACCCATCGTCGGCGGCGCGGCAGTGACCGAAGAGATTTTCCCCGGCTACAAGTTCACCGAGTTCTCCTACGTGGTGAGCCTCTTGCGCCCGGAGATCATCCGCGATTTGGAACTGCCCAAGCACGGATTGAAGATCCTCCCGCTACCTTCCACATTTACGCCCATGGAAAACGGCGATTATCTTGCCGCATGGGATGACCACGACCTGACTCGTCGCGAGTTGTATCGTCACTCGCCCAAGGATGCGGAAGCCTACGATGAGTACGCTCGCGTCATGGCACGTGCGGCGAAAGCCATCAAGCCGATCATCAATTTGATTCCGCCTGATCCTTCTTCCATGAGTCCGCGTGACCTCATGGGACTGCTCAAGGTCGGTCAATACGCGGCTTCGCTCTCCGAAAAAGAACTCTACATGGTTGCCAAACTCGCCACACAATCGTCCGCGGATTTGCTCGAAGAGTGGTTCGAGTTCGACGCGCTCAAAGGCACCAAAGCCGCCAGCGGCATCATCGGCACCTATCTCGGACCGCGCTCTCCCGGCACGGCGTATGTGTTGCTGCATCACTACATGGGCGAAATTGACGGCGCTTTCCGCGCCTGGGGTTTTGCCAAGAACGGTTCTGGCGGTGTCAGCGGTTCGATCTTTAACGCGGCGCAAGCGCTTGGGGTGGAGGTCAGAGTCAACGCAAGCGTGCAGCAGGTCAAGGTCAAGGGTGGACGCGCTGTGGGTGTCATCCTTGAAAATGGCGATGAACTCGATTCCAAAGTCGTGATGTCCGCCGCTGACCCGAAGCGTACCTTCCTGCAATTTGTCGAGCAGAAACATCTGCCCGATGATTTTGTCACCTCGATCCAAAACTTCCGCACACGCGGCTCATCGGGCAAGGTCAACATCGCGTTGAGCAAACTGCCGAACTTCACCGCGCTGCCATACACGGGCAACGGCGCGAATTCGGTTCTGCATCGCGGCGCGGTTTCGATCAGCCCGAGCATTGATTACATCGAACGCGCCTATGACGACGCGAAGTATGGGCAGATCTCGAAGCGCCCCTACATCGACATGATCTTCCCCTCAATGATCGACCCCGACATGGCGCCTCCCGGACATCACGTGATGTCTTGCTTCGTGCAATACGCGCCCTACGACCTCGAAGGCGGCTGGACAGACCAACGCCGCGACGAACTCGGTGAAGCGGTCATTGCCACCATCGAACAATACGCGCCGAACATTCGTGAGTGCATCGTGGGCATGCAGGTCATCTCGCCCAAAGACATCGAACGCATCGCGGGCATCACCGGCGGCAACATCTTCCACGGTGAACTACTGCTGCATCAAATCTTCTTCCTGCGTCCCACCCCGCAATGGGCGGACTTCCGCACCCCGCTCAAAGGCTACTACTTCGGCGCGAGCGGCGCACACCCCGGCGGCGGCGTGATGGGCGCGCCCGGCATGTTGGCGGCAAAAGAAATTGTGAAGGATGGAATGCTATGAGCCACTACGACACCATTATCATCGGCGCGGGACACAACGGCTTGGTCGCTGCTGCCTATTTAGCAAAGCAAGGCAAAAAAGTTTTAGTGCTCGAACGCCGCGCCATCGTCGGCGGTTCGGTGGTTACTGAATCTTTCGGGGATAATTTCTCCGTGGACTCTCTCCACACCGGCGGGACTCTACGCCCAGACATTATCAAAGACCTGAAACTCGCCTCACACGGACTTCAGCCTGATTCTGCTCCCCAGCCTTTCATCACGCTGTTAGCGGATGGCTCTCCCCTCACGCTCGACGCCGAGTCCATCAAACGCATCTCCGAAAAAGACGCGGCGCGCTTCCCTGAATTCATCCGCTTCATGGATAAAGCCGCAAGCATTCTCGACACCGCCTATGCCACTATTATGCCGCGCCTGCCGATGAACTTCGGAATCAAAGAAGGCTATGGCTTGCTTGAACTCGGTCTCGAGTTGAAACTCGCGGGTCGCAAGGACATGCTCAACTTCATCCGCGCCCTACCGATGACCGCGCAGGAACTCGTGGAAGAATATTTCGAATCTGAAATTGTCAAAGCCGCCATCTGCGCCGTTGCCATCCACGGCTCAACGCTGGGACCGATGGGCGCTGGCACCGGCTACACCCTCATCCACAACTGGATGAATCGCGGCGGACTTGCTCACAAGAATGTCGGCAAAGCAGGTGAGATCACATCCACTTTAGCAAATGCCGTGAAAGCCTTCGGCGGTGAAATCCGCACCGAAGCAGAAGTTGCCAGTATCAAAATCGAAAGTCAAATTGCCAAAGGCGTTATCCTCGCAAACGGCGAAGAGATTTCTGCGAACCATATCTTCTCCGCTACTGACCCGAAGCACACCTTCCTCAAACTCGTCGGTGCGCAAGACCTGCCGCCCGAATTCGTCTGGCACACCCAATCCATCAAAATGCGCGGCTCGGTGGCAAAAGTCCACTTGCAGACGAATGGCA
>CAILWD010000501.1 GCA_903837815.1 uncultured Chloroflexota bacterium
ATATACTGCTTCTCGGAACTTGCTGATGTCTTTCTTCACTCATACGCTTGTTTTTCCGTGTGCCTTATAATCATTCCATGAAATTTTTAGAACAGGAAATCCAACTCGAATTCATCCGTTCAAGCGGACCGGGCGGGCAAAATGTCAACAAGGTTGCGACGGCAGTGCAACTGCGCTTCGACGTGTTGAATTCGCCGTCTCTTGCGGGGGAGGTGAAAATGCGCCTGTTCAAACTGGCAGGGAAACGAATGACCGACGCGGGCGTGCTGGTCATCGAGGCTGGCAGGTTCCGCACGCAGGAGAAGAACCGCGAAGACGCCATCGCGCGACTGAACGAACTGGTAAGGAAAGCCATCGAGAAGCCCAAGTCGCGTCACAAGACAAAACCGACAAAGGCGTCACAAGAGGAAAGATTGAAGGAGAAAAAGAAGCGGGGCGACGTCAAAAAGAATCGCAAAAGCGCAAGAAATATTTTCGACTAACCCTTGACAGGAGTAGATATGATTAAAGGAAAAACTCTGATCAAACGCGAGGTATATGACAAGCCAGGCGGAATGGCATTCAGGTATATCGGCGCGAACATCGAAATTACCGCCGTCGAAAACAAATTGCACTGGCTGCGCCTTGCCGAAGGCGGCTGGGTCAGCGCCGGCGCCAAACAGCAATATATCAAATGGAAAGTAGCGCCCGGTGCAATTGATATATCGCCCACGCCTTCGCCCGGATCCCCGTCTCCAGACAGCCCGCCTCAGCCTACCCACCTCAGCCTGGTGACCGAAATAAAGCGCATGTGCAGAATTGCCACCCTGCTCGTAGACTGGCAAAATCCCAAATGGAATTTTGCGCCCCGTGAAGTCGGCCCTGCGAACGCATACCCGCAAACGGTCACCTTCAACGCTATTTGCGCCCCTCAAAAGGGACCGCGCATCCCGTTGACGGAACCCATATTGGAATATCTGCTTGAATTGAACGGAGAGAAAACACAGGGCATCATTCTCACCCCCAATGCAGGTTGGATCAACAAACCAACCATCCCGCCCACCGTCGAAAGAATTACATGGGCGGCAAATCATGTCATTGTAAAAGAAACCAGGGTCGTACGCGATATTGAATATTCCAACATCTATGCTTCAAGTTGCTACGCAACAGACTTGAGCGGCGCTTTCTTCGACAAAGACGTGCGGCTGGTCGTCCACAAATTCAATGCATTCACGCGGGGAAGTTCCATGATAAAGCTTGGGAAGGGCGTGGACTGTTACACTCCGTTCATCACCGATCCCTATGTCAACAACGGTGATATGTGGATTCGCTCCGACTATCTGGAGATGTGGCCGGAATTGCCGTTTACGCTTTCCGATGGAACAAAGGTCGTCGAATACGAACTATACGGACACAAAACCTATGGGCGACGAGAGGATGGAAGCGCAATCCTTCTACGCGACCCAGGCGGATTCAAGACAAACTGGAAAATTGAATCGCCAGAAGTGCCGGTGTAAAATAACTTCGATATAATCGGGGACATTATGAAAAAACACCACACATTCGCAGGATTGTTTGCAGGGCTTGCCGCCGCTTCGATTTGGGGCGGGATGTACGTCGTCAGCAAGGTTGTCATGGAGGTCATCCCGCCGTTTACGCTGCTGGCAACCCGCCTGGTGATGGGGGCGGCGGTACTGGGACTCGTCATTTATTTCCGCAAGGAAAGGGTGGAAGTTTCAAAGGATTTCATCTGGAAAAGCGCTCTGGTCGGTTTTGTAGGATACGGCATCTCGCTCGGATTCCAGTTTGTCGGCACAGACCTTTCCACCGCATCCAACGGCTCGCTGGTGACTTCCGCCACGCCCGCCTTCGTTTTGATTTTTGCGCCTTTTTTGCTTGGTGAACGCGCTACGGTGCGCGGAATTATCGCGCTGATCGTCTCGACGCTGGGAGTGGTGGCGGTGATCGACCCGCGTAACGCCGAACTCTCTCCCACCCTGTTTTGGGGCAACATGAGCCTACTGGCGGCGGCGCTGACCTGGGCGCTGTACTCTGTGCTGGTACGCAAGGTTTCCAAATCTGGCGATCTGCTGGTTTCGAGCACGGTCATGCTGTTGGGCGGACTCCCCTCGAGCCTGTTATTTGGAATATGGGAAGCACAGACTCAGGGCGTCGGAGAAATCACATGGGGCATCATCGGCGGAATCCTATTTTTGGGAATCATATCCACCGCGCTGGCAATGTTCATGTGGAATTATGCTTTTGCGGAACTTCCCGCCTCTGTCGCATCGCTGACCTTTTTTGCCCAACCCGTAGTGGGGACTTTGCTCGGATGGTTTTTCCTCGCCGAAAAAATCACCCCGCTGTTTCTGGCTGGCGGAGTGCTGATCGGCATCGGGATTTTGATTGCGACGGGAGAAAAATAGGTAAAACGTCAAACGTTGAACGTCGAAATCAAGGCTGGGGATGTTTTTCCAAAAGAAAAAGCGCTGGAATTTCTCCAACGCTTTTTTTGATTCTACGCTTCGCCAACGGTGTGCAGCAGCGCCATGTTGGGCGGCAGTTGCGCGCCGACAGGGTAGCCGCATACCAAAACCACCTGCTGCCCGGTTTGAATGCCAGATTGCAGAAGGGCGACATCCACATCGGAAATCATCTCTTCGAGCGAGTGGGCGTATTTGGTGAGTTGTGGAACAACGCCCCACAAAAATGTGAGCTGGTTGCAAGTCTCTTGCATGGGGGTAAAGCCAAGAATGCGCTTTGCGGGGCGGGCTTTAGACATGAGCCAGGCAGAACGCCCTTGCATGGTGAAGACGGCAACGGCGCGGACTTCGGGATCTTTGGTGAGAACGTTTGCCGCGCGCGCCATCGAGGCGGGGTCGCTTTCGCCCAAGCCTGCGCGAGAGTCCTGGCGGCTGCCCCATTCAAAGAAGTGCTTTTCGGCTTCCTTGACAATGCGCGACATCATGGCGACGGCTTCGGCGGGGTATTCACCCGAGGCGGTTTCGGCGGAGAGCATGACCGCGTCGGTGCCATCAAAGATGGCGTTGGCAACGTCGGAGGCTTCGGCGCGGGTCGGCAGCGGATTCTGGATCATGGACTCGAGCATCTGTGTGGCGGTGATAACCAATTTGGCGCGGGCGTTCGCCGCATGGATAATGTGCTTTTGCAGGGACGGTACGCTCTCCGGCGGAAGTTCCACGCCGAGATCGCCGCGCGCCACCATCACACCGTCCACCAC
>CAILWD010000502.1 GCA_903837815.1 uncultured Chloroflexota bacterium
CGGACATCAACGCGAACAAGCCAAGCGCTTCGGTGTGGAAGTGCTGACCATGCAACGCTGGCGCGATGTTTTCAACATCGAGTTCGATTCGCCGCTCTACGTCACCTTCGATATGGATTGCCTCGATCCCGCTTTCGTCCCCGGTGTTTCACACTGGGAGCCCGGCGGACTATCCACCCGCGAGGCATTGAGCGTCATTCAATCCATGTCGGCGAATATCGTCGGCGCGGATGTGGTGGAAATGAACCCAACCCGCGACCCGCAAAAAATCACAGAGATGGTCGCGGCAAAGGTCTTCAAAGAAATTGCGGCAAGGATGTTAAAGGTCAGATAAACGCCTTGCGCGGGCGGGCGTTTTCCTTTATGCTTGCTCCATGCGAGAATATTTCAAAAAACAAATCGCCATCCCACAGGATCACGGCTCGTGGGTTTTCATCCTCAGCCCGCTGCTGGCTGGTATCTTCGCGGGCGGGAAATTCAACGCCGCCGCCTTGAGCCTTTCGATTGCGGCGATGTCTGCCTTCATGATTCGCCAGCCGATGACAGTTTTCGTCAAGGCGCTTTCGGGAAGGCGACCCAAGACCGACCTGCCTCCCGCCCAATTTTGGCTGCTGGCCTACGGCGGGATCGCCGCCCTTGCTTTGGTCACCCTCATCCTGCAAGGCTTTGGCTACATCCTATATCTGGCAATCCCCGGAGCGCCGGTCTTTGCCTGGCATTTGTGGCTGGTCAGCAAGCGGGCAGAGCGGAAACAGGCCGGGATCGAAATCATCGCCACGGGAGTTTTATCCCTTGCCGCGCCCGCCGCCTTTTGGGTGGCACAGGGCGGATACAATCCACAAGGCTGGTGGCTTTGGGTGTGGACTTGGCTTCAGTCTGCGACGAGCATTGTCTACGCCTACCTGAGGCTGGAACAACGCGAGTTGAATCAGACTCCGGACCAAAAAGAATTATGGAAAATGGGGAATCGCGCCTTCCTCTACACCTCATTCAATCTCGGCGCGTCGCTCATCTTTGGCTGGGAGCAAATCATCCCACAGTTTCTTTTCATCCCGTTCCTGGTTCAATGGCTCGAGACGATCTGGGGTATCACGCATCCATCCATCGGCTGGAAACCAACCCGCATCGGGGTACGGCAACTCATCGTCAGCATCATCTGGACGATCCTGTTCATCCTTTGTTGGAGGTTATGATGGATGATTTGAAATATGACTTACTCATAGAAGTACTTGGCAGCATGGAAGCGGAACTGCTCAAAAGCTACCTGGAATCAAACGACATAAGCGTAAAACTTTTCGAAGAATCGCTCACCCACACGCTCTACCCGAACATGTTCGGCAGGGTGCAGGTTTTCGTCGAAAAGGAAAACATCGAACCGGCGCGCAAACTGCTCGAAGAATACGAAAGCGCCACAGGAACCAAGGAGTAGAAAAACATGAAAGGCACTGTCATCCTTGTCACAAACGACGGCATGGGAAAAGGCGACCTTGCTCTGCAACACAAGCTGGCGGCAAAATATTTCGAATTATTGCTGCAAAATACTCACCCGCCCTCGGTCATTTGCTTTTACACCGACGGCGTAAAACTGACGGTCACAGGCTCACCTGTATTGAGTCAACTCAAGGCGTTGGAAGCCAAAGGCACGCGCCTGATTCTCTGCTCCACCTGCCTCGACCATTACAGACTCAGCAAGGAAGTCCAGGTCGGCATCGTCGGCGGCATGACCGATATCATCGAAGCGCAGACCAAAGCAGCGAAGGTAATCACAATCTCATAACAGACTCTAAGGGTTTTAGAGTCTCCTCAAGGAGTAAACATGAATTTTGACCTAAACGAAGAACAACAAGCATGGAAGAAAACTGTCCACGAGTTTGTGGCGGAGGTGATCAAACCCAAAGCGCGGGAAGTGGACGAGACCGAGGAATTCAACTGGGACGCCGTCCGCAAGGGAGGTCCGCTTGGGCTGACAGGCATGAACATCCCCGAAGAATACGGCGGCGCAAATGTGGACATGGTCTCCTGTGTCGTTGCGATGGAGGAACTCGGCTGGGGCTGCGGCTCGACCGCCCTGAGTTTCACCGCCCACAACATGCTTGGCACGGGTCCCATTGCCGTCTTCGGCTCGGAGGAATTGAAGAAAGCCTGGCTTCCGCGCATGTCGCAGGGCAAGGGCAAACTCGGCTCGCTGGCGTTGACCGAACCCGATGCTGGCTCTGACCTTCAGGGTGGAACATCCACCAAAGCCGAGAAACAGGGCGACGAGTGGGTCATCAACGGGGCGAAGATGTGGTGTACCAACGCTGGCATCGCCGAATACATCATCACCCTCGTCCGCACCGACCCGAAAGGTGGATCGAAATCCCTGAGCATGATTCTCGTCCCAACAGACTCCAAAGGGCTGACGATTGGTCCCGCCGAAAAGAAGATGGGCTTGCGTGGCTCCCCAGCCTACGGCGCCACCTACGACAACGTGCGCGTGCCACTCGGCAACCTCGTCGGCGTGGAAGGGCGCGGCTTGCAGCAAACTCTCGCCACCCTCGACTCGGGGCGCATCCTCATCGGCGGAATCTCAATCGGGTTGGCGCGGGCGGCAATGGAAGAATCCATGAAATATGCCCGCGAACGCAAAGCCTTCAACCAGCCTATTGCAGAGTTCCAAGCCATCCAGTTCAAACTGGCAAACATGGCGCTGGAAATCGAACTGGCGCGGAACATCGTCCACAAAGCGGCGTGGCTCAAGGATCAAGGTCGCCCGTTCAGCAAGGAAGCGGCGATGGCAAAACTTTACGCCAGCGAAATGTCGGAACGGGTCTGCTACGACGCCATCCAAATCCACGGTGGAAACGGCTACAGCCGCGCCTATCACGTCGAGCGGATGTACCGCGACGCAAGGCTGATGACCATCGGCGAAGGCACAAGCGACATCCTCAGGCTGGTGATTGCGAGAAGCACGCTGGCTGGGAAATAAAGCAAACGGGTCGCGTTTGAAACGCGACCCGTTTTTTTTTGCTCCAGCACCTGGGCAGTTCCTACACTGTGATCAAGTTTTTGATTTCCTCGAAGGTCGAAACCCCAATCCCCGAAACATTCATAAGATCTTCAATGGTTGAAAAGTTCCCATTTTGAGTACGATAATCAATGATGCGCTGCGCAAGCGTGGGACCAATCCCCGGCAGGGAATTCAACTCATCAAGAGTGGCGGTGTTGAGATTCACCAGCTCCCCATTAGATTCCGCCGCTGGCGTTTCGCTTTCAGAGGAAAAATCAAATGGAGGAGAAACTTCAGACTCCGTTGAAGAAGGCAACACGACCTGCCCTTCTTCGCTTGCCGTCGTCACCTCGGTTCCATCTGCAAACGGGACGACCAACTGCTTCCCATCTTCGAGCGGAGCGGCCAGGTTAAGGGCCTCCACGCTGGCCTGGGCAAGCAAGCCCCCGGCGGCGTCGATGGCATCCTGCACGCGGGCGCCTTCTGCAAATTCATACAAACCAGGACGCGGCACAGCGCCAATCACATGCACTGCAATCGGGGCTTTCGTGGGCGCGGGTTGAAGAACAATGGCTTCGCCCGCAGGTCGGCGCGAAATAAAAACAAGGGCTCCCGCAAGCACAAAACCAGCCATCACGCCCATCAGGATATACAAGACATTCTTCATGTGGTGATTTTACTCCAACTTCATCACAAGCAAATCCCCCTCCACCCTTCTAAAAACTTTGGATACATCGAACAAATTTTTAACTCGCGCGAAATAACGCGGCATTTGCCCGGTGGGCAATCTCCGAAAACCGAACTTTTCATACATCGCCCCGTTATGCGACATGCACATCAGATATAAAGGTCTGGGATGCCGCCCCAGCAGGGTTTCGATTACGCTTCGGGCAAGTCTGCGCCCGCGATATTCAGGGTGGACTGCAATCGAAGCGAGTTCGCGGATATCCGCCCCGTGAGGCTTGACCTGCCCACAAGCGACAACCCGCCCGCTTTCCACCGCCACGATGAAACGTCTCCAATCCAGCCCCATGGGGTTGATGCCCACCAGATCGATCAATCCCCGAATTTGGCCAGACTCCGCTTCGAGCGCGGGGCGAATTTCGTATCCGCTCATACCGCTCCTGAGGCAACCAGAATGACAAAAGTGGAAATGAACCAATGAATGAGAAAGGGCCAGAAAAAAGACTTCGTACGGTATGCCACCCAGCCAAACGCGAATCCGCCAAAAATCGTGGAAAGAGTCTCGATGTCGGGCTTGCCGATGTGCGCCAGCGCAAACGGGACAGCATGAAGCCATAAGGCGTCGTGTCCAAAACGGCGCAGGTAGGCGAAGAGAATCCAGCCGCGAAAAAAGAATTCCCAGCCGATCAGGTCGAGGAAGGTTGTCCACGGCAGGCCGGGCAGCAACCTCATATAGTAAATCTTCATGCCGCCGCTATACCTGCCCAGGAGGTAAATTATGGGAGCCATGATAAGGATGCCCAACAGGGTGTATGTCAGACCCAATTTCCAGTCGCCGAAGGTGAAACCGTAATTCTTCGGGTTTTCACGAAAAAGAAACACGGTCAAAAGTAACGGGGCGACAAAGTAAAAGAGAAAGCGGTCCCAATACTTCCAGGCGGTGAAGGTGTAATAATGGTCAACGATCAACAGCAGGGTGCTGACAACCGTGACGACAACGACCTTCCAATCGAAGCGAAGCTTCTCGCCAAACAGGAATTTCATCGGCTTGGTAAACTCGCCCGCAGGGAGGCAATCCGCCGCGCAAGGTAGGGAGAGAAATAGCCGTTGTATTTCTTCCACAAGTCGGAAAGCTTCCAGTCATCGCCTGTAATTTTTCCACGACAATACGGCAGTCCGCAATGACACTCGAATTCATCGTAGGGACTGCCATCCGACATGGCATAGTCGAAGGTCAGTTCTTCGCCGGCTTCGATGTCGCGCATGGCAACCAGCCCGATTTGCCCAAAGAAGCCCAGGTTGGGTTCACAGGAATGATTGAAGCAGTCATTGGGTTCGGGTTCCTCGGCAGTCAGCAGGTACAAACCTTCGTCCAGTTGAAGAATGCGCTGGGTAAAACGCGGCATGGATGGGTCGAGGTCGTCCACGCCGATAATGCGCCCGCCCCAGAGCGAAACGAGTTCATCTTTGGCAATGTCGGCTACGGCAAAAACTCCGCACCCGCCTTCGGGGTGTTCGCGGTTTTCGCATTTTGGATTGAAATAGGAGGCAGAGGAATTTTTCATGCGGCGATTATAAATGATATGACTCATTGACAGGTAAACGCGCCAGTTTCGACCTCGTTCGCCTGATCCCAAAGTTTGTCGAACTCCTGCAAGTACAGCGCGGCAATTTCAGGGTTATCCAAAATGATGACGTTTTCCTCATTGTCTTCGTCGGCGTTGGAGGAAAAATTAAGCGAACCCGTCACCACGATGCTGTTGTCGATGACGATGACTTTGTGATGCAGGAAACTTCCATTGCCATCCTGCCGTACAGGAAGACCAGCACACCAAAAAGTTCTCAACTCCGAACGAGTCCCGTTGCTGCCGAAGGTTTCGAAAACACCGCGCACATCTACGCCAACCTTCGCGCGGTCAATCATCGCCTGTGCCAGCGGGTAATCGGTGAAGCTAAAGGCGAGGAAACGAATACTCGACTGGGCATCCGCAACCAGCGCGATCAGGTTTGAAACCGCGTTATCCTCCGCTGAAAACAAAACCTGAATCGGCGTCCCATCCAAAATCGCCCACTGATTATTCAGCGTGGACGGGGCGCGCCGCCCGAACTGTCCGCTCCACATCTCCTGGAATTCGCGTTCGTAAATCGCGGCAATCTCGGAGGAGTGAATGACCAGCGCATTATTATTTTGTTTGAAGATGCCGTTGACCGTGATGTTGGTCGAACCGGTCCAAACGGTTTGCTGGTCGAATACCCAAAACTTGTTATGCATGAGGGCGGAACGATTATCGTCCTTGACTTCGATTCCCGCCGCCTGTAACAGGGCAAACTGCCCGCGCCCAGGCTGGATGTCGTAATCCAGACCGTTTTTATCGTCCGTCATCCATTTCACGTCCACGCCGCGATTCTTTGCCCCGATCAGCGCTTCTGCAACAGGCGTGAGATTGAATTCAAAGGATGCGATGTGAATGCTGGTTTGGGCGTTGTTGATAAAGCCAATCAGCCTCTCTTCGATGGAGCCTGCAAGCGCATCGGGATTGTTGATGGCCAGCGGGTCGGTGAAATAAACCTGCCACCACTTTGCCGGAGAAACGGGAACTGGCGTTTCGGTGGCAGGGATGACAAATGTGGGCGTCTCGCTTGCAGGTGGAAGGATGACGGGCGTATCGGTAGCGGGGATGATGAATAGTGGCGTTTCGCTTGCGGGTGGAAGGATGATGGGCGTATCGGTGATGGGGATGATGAATGGCGGCGTTTCGCTCGGGGCAACAGACAGCGGCACGACCACCTGTGGATTCTCCACAGGAACGCAGGAGGCGAGGACAAGGGTGGCAAGAAATGGGAGGATGATTTTCTTCATGCCCCTATTTTGCCCGAGTTGATGAAAAAACGGAAGCGGAGTCAAAAGTCTCCCGACTTTTGACTCCAGCGACTCCCGTCGTTGGAGTCCTCTTTTTATTCCAATGTTGCAAAGTCTTGCGGGTTACCCAGGGACAAAACTGTCACGCCATCGGCAACGCGTTTAACCAGCCCGCCAAGCACTGTGCCCGTTCCTACTTCGACAAAGGTGGTGATTCCGCTCGAAGTCAGATATTGCACCGACTCCGTCCAGCGGACGCGGGATTGCATCTGCGCGATGATGTCGGCGCGGGCAGCGGACTCATCCGCAAGCGGCTGGGCGTGGACATTGCCCACGACTGGGATTTGCATCGGGGTGAAATTCGCGGCGGCAACGGATTCATTCCATTCCGCCTGAATTGAATCCATCAATTTGGAATGCGCTGCAATCGAAACCGCCAAAGGCAGGGCGCGTTTCGCGCCGGCAGCTTTTGCCGCCGCCATTGCCCGCTCCACTGCGGGCTTTGAACCTGAGATCACCACCTGACCAGGGCAATTGTCGTTGGCAACCTGCACAGTTTCATCGGGCGTGCTGGCTTCGGCGCAGACTTTATCCAGTGTGGGGACGTCAAGGTTGAGGATGGCAGCCATGCCGCCGGGGGCAAGTTCGCCCGCGCGCTTCATCAACTCGGCGCGGCGTCGGACGAGACGCAAACCGTCCGCAAAGGAAAAGGCTCCTGCGGCCGCGAGGGCAGATAATTCTCCGAGGGAATGTCCAGCCAGCGCGGCAGGCTTCAAACTTGGATAAAGGGAAGAAAAAACCCGATGTGCGGCAAGGGAATGGACGAACAACGCAGGCTGGGTGTTGAGCGTATCGTTGAGTTCCTCCGCAGCCCCTTCACCCATCAAACGGGAAAGCGAAAAACCGAGGACGGAATCAGCTTCCTCGAAGGTTTGTCTTGCAACCGGGTATTGCGCCGCAAGTTCTTTTCCCATGCCTATTGTTTGAGAACCCTGTCCGGGAAAGACAAAAGCCGTGGTCTGTAAATTTAGTTTCATGTAATCTCCATTTGGAGACCCTAAGGTCTGGGTCTGTTTGTGGAGTTAAAACACAAATGGGTCGCGATAGTCACGACCCATTTTGGTATTTCAGAAAGACATAAAGCCGTTCACTACTCGGCGGCTTTCTTTTCCTTCTTAACCTCGACAACTTCGCGCCCGTTGTAAAAACCGCACTTGGGGCAGACGGTATGTGGAAGGCGCATAGAACCGCAGTTGGAGCAGGCGACGGTGTTCGCGGCGGTCATCGCATCCTGTGAGCGGCGGCGGTCGCGGCGTCCCTTGGAATGTTTGCGCTTTGGATGTGGGGTCATGAGTACTTTCTCCTTTATACATACATCAGACGGGCTGCGTGCGCCCGTCTGTTAGATTACGAACTTTAAGCGGGCGGATTATATCGGCAGGACGCGGAAGCGTCAAGGAAAAATTAAGGCGATCGCATGGCTGTAGCAAAGTCCAATTTGTATTGCTCTGAGGGAACATATTCATCGTGACCGAAGAGTCTCTTAGCCGTGGTAGAGATCCTCACCACACTGGCACGCGGCGCAAGTGTCGCTTCACACAGGGCAACACTTTTCCGTTTTATCAAGCGACTTTGCTATAGGCATAAAACAGGCCCAGAAGAATTTTCAGAGTCCATGACATCAACGACGGGAGATCGCCAGACCCCGTCGCACAAGATTGTCGAAATGGGCAACCATCCAACGATTTGAGCAAGCCCTCGCATGTTCTTTGCGGGAACACCCGCGCTGGGCCTTGTCCAGAACCATGCATCAGGTGCATGTTTTGTCCGCCGCGCTTTTATGGAGAAGCCGAGATGATCTTTTTAATTGCCGAGCCAATTTCGCCAAACGAAACTTGCACAGGGTTTAACTTCAATAAAGCGGACAAGCCTATTTTCTTTTGCTTTGGCTTTTTAGCATCGAGAACAGATGTAGATAAAAGATAAAATGTCCACTGGCCTAAATCCAACGGGTCAAGTGTGGCTTTTTCCTGATGATGCAATAAACAGAATACATAAACATCTGCCTGCCGTCTACTTTCACTGCCAGGTTTGCTGGCTCTGGCATTCCAACCTTTTGTTGGGGCAATATCGAATAAGATTTCAGAAAATTTGGGTTGCGCCCAGGTTTGAAGGTATGATGCCGATTTTATCTCAAGTTTAACGCCGTCTTGTGTCTCTAAATCGTAAGGGTCCCATTCGCGCCTTGTATTTGAGGCTACTCCCAATTCAGAAGCCACAATGTATTCAGCAAGAATACCGCGCATTGTATTGCTCGATAAATCAGAACAAGCCCATTGCCAAAAGCCAAATAATTTATTTTCCAAGGGAACGCCTTTTGTTCTGAAACGTTCTTCACCGCTTTTTCGAGATACGAGAATTGCGCTTAAATTATTATCCATCTAAAATGACCTTCTTTTCTGCCAACTATCCAAAGATTTGCGCAAGCCATGTTGAAGAGCCAGGTGCCGACGCATTCAAATTACGAGGTTGGAAAACTAAACCAGACTCGATACCTACTGGACGACGCGAAAGCAGAAACGCGGCAACCTGATCCCAGATCACGGATGGGTGAAAGGGGATGTGTGCTCGCATCTTAGAAACAATCATCGGCTTCACATCCCCTGGTCATGTTCCGCGTCGAAGACATGCGAATGCATGTTGGCAACCCATTGCTTACCATCCTCGGTCAGGCGCAGATAGGTCAATGCATCCTGAATATAGGGACTGACGCAATTCCAATAGAAGGAGGCGTAATTCTTCCGCAAGTCATTGGGAGCCTTGTAGCCGTATTTTTCGTTGACACCCAACTCGTGGAATTCGTAGAACAAAGCGGGCGACTTTCGCAAATAGTCGGGGTCGCCCAATTGACCGATGAAGTCGGCGGCGCGTACCAGACCGCCAAGCCCCTTTGTATCCTTGTAGAAATCTTCCGCCGGAGATGGAAAGCGGGTCATCTCGATGTAGGATGCAATGATTTCTGCGTCCAGGTGCCTGGTCATGTCCTGGAGCAGGCTTGCTCCAAAACGCTCGCGAACAAACAACTTGCTGCGGTTGACATGGTACGGCGTCAGCGCGACGTCAGTGCCTTCGGGGGAAATATAAATCATTTCGTCCCCAACGCCGGTGGCGAACATTTCCTTCGTGTCACTCCTGCATACCCCTTTGACATAGCCGATGTCATGGCATAAGACCGCAATCATGTAGTGCATCCAATCGCGCGGGGTGATGCCGCCTTCACGCAGATGTTTGCCCTCGATGATCGCCTGACCCGCCAGCGCCACCATGATGGTGTGGTCAACGTCGTGATAGAGCGCGTCGGAGTTGGCGATATTTTCCAGCGCCAGCCGTCCGCACCAGGTCACGATGCGCCCAAAGTCAACGTCAAGGTCGCCATAAGTGCGCTGGTACACCGTCCGCAATTGCTCGACGAACATGTCAATCACCAGTTCCTGCCAGTTGATCATATCTGCCTGCCTTGGTGTTAAAATGGAAAACGCTGTTGGTAGCCAGGCACAAAATCAGGAGATTTTGCACTCCATCCAACGACATTTACAGTGTATCAGAAAGTCAAACGAGAGATGTGACCAACTTTAGAAAAGGAGTAACTTATGGGTATCTTCGAATGGGTAATGGCTGGCTCCGGATTACTGATCACCATTGTGAGCGTGATTTGCAGCGTTGCGCTTCCGCTGCTGATTATCGGCGGGCTGGGGTACTTCCTGTATAAACGCAACCAGCAGAGCATGGCGTACCGCCAGTCCACACAGACCTGGCATAACACAACAGGAACGGTTCTTATGTCATCCGTCCAATGGAAACGCACGGGGAATAGCGGTTCAACAACATACCCTGTGGTCGTTTATCAATATGAAGTAAATGGGCAGCGCCACCAAAGCCAGCGAATCAAAGCAGGCGAACAATTCCTCAACGTCCGCATTTCCGGGCAGGCGGAAGCGACCGTTCAAAAGTATCCGATTGGGTCGACGGTGACGGTTTACTATAATCCGGCGAATCCCGCTGAATCTGTTTTGGAAAGGTAATTCCGATCATTCAAAAACCACCCCTCATCCTGATCGTCGGTCCGACGGCTGTCGGCAAGACAGAACTCGCCATCCAACTGGCCGAGAAGTTCAACGGCGAAATCGTCTCGGCAGATTCGCGCCTCTTCTATCGCGGCATGGACATCGGCACCGCCAAGCCTTCGCGCGAGGAGATGGCGCGGGTCCCGCACCATTTGATCGACATCGTTAATCCCGACGAAACGTTGAGTTTGGCGGTCTTCCAGCAGAAGGCAAAGGAAACCATCGCCGAGATTCACCGGCGCGGCAAACTTCCCTTCCTCGTCGGCGGCACGGGGCAATATATCCGCGCGGTGACCGAAGGTTGGAGTCCGCCAGAGGTTACGCCAGATGAGCGGCTGCGAAAGGTTCTGGAAGCGCTGGTAGAGGAGCAAAGCCCTAACTGGCTACACGACAGGCTTCGAATTCTCGACCCCGAAGCGGCGGAGAAGATCGATGCCCGCAACGTGAGGCGCACCGTCCGCGCTTTGGAAGTGATTTTGACAACGGGCAGGAAATTCTCCGCCCAACGCGGACAAGTCGAGTCATCCTTCGGTTTGATTACCATCGGGCTGATTCGTCGGCGCGAGGAGTTGTACCGTCGGGTAGATGAGCGCATCGAGTTGATGTTTGCCAGCGGCTTCTTGAACGAAGTAAAAAGGCTACTCGAAAAGGGATACTCCCCGTCCCTGCCAAGCATGTCGGCAATCGGGTATCGGGAAGCCGTCCGCGTGGCAAAGGCTGAATGGAGCGAGGATCAGGCAAAGGCGGAGATGCGGCGCATGACGCGAATCTTCGTGCGGCGGCAATCCAACTGGTTCAAGGAATCCGATGCGCAGATTCGCTGGTTCCATCCAAATCAAAAAGAGGAGGTTGAATCCTATTTGCAAGGTGTGTTGATTGGCTTATAATAATTTCAAGATATATTTTGTCCATAATCTGACCCACCGCCAAAGGAGTAGGAGATATGAGCAATAAACCGTGGATGGCACATTACGATAAGGGTGTGCCTCAGACTATCGATTATCCGCAAGCGCCGCTGTTTCATTTTTTGGAAGATGCCGCGCGCAAATACCCTGACCGTGCCTGTACGATATTCAAAGGCGCGGTCATTTCATAAAGGGAGATGGAAGCGCAGACCAACGCAATGGCAGCCGCGCTCGTCGAGATGGGGGTGAAGAAGGGCGACCGCGTGGGAATCTTCATGCCAAACCTGCCGCAGTTTGTGGTTGTCTATTTCGGCATTCTCAAGGCGGGCGGCGTGGTGGTGGCAATCAACCCCACTTACCCGGTGGACGAGATTGTTTTCCCAGTCAAGGATGCGAACATCGAGGTGATGTTTGTCTTGAGTCGCTTCTACAAAAAAGTGAAGGAAGCGCAGAAGAAATCGGGGTTGAAAAAGGTCATCGTCTCCAACATCAAAGAGAGTCTGCCGCCTGTGCTGCGCCTGCTCTTTACGCTGGCAAAGGAGAAAAAGGAAGGCGACCGCCTCGACGGGTTGGAGAGCGGCGATTTCTGGATGCAGGATCTGTTGAAGAAACACGCGGGCGCGTCCAAGCCGAAGGTGGAGATTACTCCCGACGATACGGCAATCTTCCAATATTCGGGCGGGACAACGGGCGTGCCAAAAGGCGCGGTTGCCATGCACCGCAACGTGGTGGCGAACACGCTCCAAATCAAATCATGGATGCCCGCGCTTGTGCCTGGCGGAGAAGTAGTGCTGATGGGCATTCCGCTTTTCCATGTTTACGGGATGGTGGCAGGGATGAACTTTGCGCTGGCAAACGGCGCGAGCATGGCAATGGTTCCCAACGCCCGCGATTTAAAGGATGTGCTGGACAATATCAGCAAGTATAAGGCAACCATCTTCCCCGGCGTGCCGATGCTTTACAACGCCATCAACAATCATCCCGATGTGAAGGCTGGCAAGTACAACCTTTCTTCGATCAAGGCTTGTATTTCAGGCTCCGCCCCGTTGATGCGCGAAACGAAGGAAAAATTCGAGGCGCTGACCGGCGGCAAGGTTTTCGAGGGCTACGGTCTTTCGGAGGCGCCAACCGCCACCCACTGCAATCCGCTCGAAGGCGAGAACAAGACAGGTTCCATTGGGATGCCCCTGCCCGACGTGGAGGTGAAACTTATCAGCCTCGACGATGGCGAGACAGAACTTCCGCAGGGCGAGATTGGCGAAATTGTGCTTCACGGTCCACAGGTGATGAGGGGTTATCACAACATGCCGACGGAGACCGAAAATTCCCTGCGCAAGATGAGCGACGGCAAAGTCTGGCTTTTCACCGGCGACATCGCCCGCATGGATGAAGACGGCTATTTCTACATTGTCGACCGCAAGAAGGAGCTGATCAAGCCCGGCGGATTCCAAGTCTGGCCCCGCGAGGTGGAGGAAGCCATCATGAGTCACCCCAAAGTTTTGGAGGTCGGCGTGGGCGGCATTCCCGACCCGCAGCGCGGCGAGACGGTCAAGGCGTGGGTTGTACTCAAGCCCGGCGAGAGCCTGTCCGAAGCCGACCTCAAAGCCTATTGCAAGGAACATCTTGCTCCCTACAAAGTGCCAACCCATTACGAGTTCCGCACCGAGTTGCCCAAGACCACCGTCGGCAAGATTCTACGCCGCGAGTTGGTAAGGCAGCATAAGGAAGGGGAAAAGTAGACAGGTACATAGGTAGACAAGTACACAGGGAAGTAGGTACAACAAGTAACAGGTAAAGAAAAAAGCCCCGGGAGGTTTCCGGGACTTTTTTTACGTGTTTACTTGTCTGCTTGTTTTTCTTGCCTACCTACTCATGCAACCTGCGGCGTACCGCTCTTTTTGCCAAGCGGCGAGGGGAAAAGTTTCTCGAACTCCTCGCGGTTGATGGATTCGACTTCGAGAAGTTTCTGGGCGATTAAATCCAGTTGCTTGCGATATTTCTTGACCAGCGACTTCGCCTGTTTATAAGCGTCTTCCACAATCTTGCGGACTTCGCGGTCGATCTGTTCGGCGACGGCTTCGGAGTAATCGCGCTGTTCGGAGATTTCACGCCCGAGGAAAATCATTTCCTCTTTTTGTCCGTAGGTCAGCGTGCCCATTTCGGCGCTCATGCCGAGGCGTGTGACCATGGCGCGCGCCATGCGGGTCACTTGTTCGATGTCGTTGGAAGCGCCCGAAGTGATGTCGTCGAAGATGAGTTCTTCGGCGGCGCGCCCGCCCAACGCCATTGCCAGCGTGGCAAGCATCTTCTTGCGCGACATGAGGATGCGGTCTTCATCGGGGCGGAACCAGGTTACGCCGCCGGCTTGTCCGCGCCCGACGATGGTCACTTTCTGGACGGGGTCGGCTTCGGCGATGGCGTTTGCCACAATCGCGTGACCAGCCTCATGGTAGGCAATGATGCGCTTTTCTTCGTCAGAGATGAGTCGGGACTTGCGCTCCGGTCCCATCACCACACGCTCGATGGCTTCTTCCAACTCGGATTGTCCGATGGATTTCTTGTTACGGCGGGCGGCTAAAATTGCGCCTTCGTTGACCAGGTTTTCCAGGTCAGCGCCGACAAAACCGGGGGTGCCGCGGGCAACAG
>CAILWD010000503.1 GCA_903837815.1 uncultured Chloroflexota bacterium
AAAACACTACTATAATTTGGGTGTCCATGAGATTCTCCAGTTGGCGGTTGGGATACCTCAACTCTAATGAATCTCATGGACTTTTGTCAATTTTCATCCCAAGGTAGCAACTTGGGTTACTTATGTCTTGTCCCAAACACAAGGACAAATTTTATACTGCCAGCATCAGACATCAAACATACCCAACCAAATTTTGGAGAAAAATGAAACCCGCGATTCAAACCCTCTTGAGCATGTTTGTCCTGGCATCCGTTATTCTCGCTTGTGGGGCGCAGGCGCCAGTCACTGCCTCGCCCGATGCCGTCAACACTGCCATCGCCCAAACCCAGCAGGCGGAAGCGCTTGCCCAGGCAACGGTGAATGCATCTGCGCTGACCTCCATTCCATCCACAATGGCAGCCGTCCCCGCCACGCCGACGCCGGGACCAGCTGTCGAATACATCACCCTGACGGAGGAGGAACTCGCCGCGCTGATCGATCAGGCAGTGGCAGAGGCAGTTGCCGCCACAGAACAGACGAGCGCAGCCGTTACATCGTCCACCGCTGACGATGCCGTCACTGCCGAGGAAGTGGCATACGTCTATGAATATTATTACTACGCCGATTACTATGTGGAATATGCCGAAGAGTTGATGTCGGAATATTACGGGCTATATTCCGACCTTGCCACCGACATGATCGCGGAGTTGAATGCCATCGAATCCGAACTAAACCAAATGAACGAGACTCTTGCTTCAATCGACTCCTCCCTGCAAGAGATCAATACCACCCTCCAGCAGGGACTGGCTGTCGCGGAAGAATCCATCGCCCAACTGGAAGCCGCCGCCCAGCAGGCGCAGACCAAGGCGCAGGATGCCAAAGCCCAGGTACAGGATATGATCGCCGTCCTGCAAGCCGAACAGCAGGCTCGCGTAGATCAGCTCTCCCAGATTCAGGCGAACAGCATCCCCGAAGATAAGATCGCCGCCCTGCAATCTGCCTTTGAGTTCATCGATTTTGCCAACACTGCCATGGGCGACAATAAACTCAGCCGAGACGAATTGACGAACCTGACCCAACTCGGCAAAAACACCCAGGCTGGATTCCAGCAATTTGGCGGAGTCGGCGGCGGGGGCGGGTTGGGAGCCGGCAGAGCAGACGTTGACCTGACCCAATTCTCCGGCAAGTTCGACGAGATCACCACCCAATTCGCCCGCGGACAAATGCCGCAGGCGCGGGGCAACGTCAGCCAGTTCGAAGGCTCATTGGGCACGCGTCCCAACCGGCCCAAGAGGGGCGGATAGATTCATCAAGATAATGGCGACAGTTACTTTTAAGGCTCTTTAGGATTTGCCGTGATTTGTACACGGATTACACAGGTTACACGGAAAAGAACGGATTTTTTCAATAAAAAAATCCCTGTATGTCTGTGAAATCCGTCAAATCTGTGTTCGAAAGGTTTTAATCACGGGAACTCACAGAGACCCACTTTTAAAGCAACTGTCGCCTATTGGACTTCTATCGTACAATTGGCTCATCACAGGAGGCGCACATGACCGATGCCAATCTCAAACCCACCTATCGAATCGCAGACCTGCATGAAGCAGACCGCCCACGCGAACGGCTGGCGAATCTGGGCCCGCAGGCTTTGACCAACGCCGAGTTGATTGCCATCCTGCTGCGGGTGGGGGTGGTGGGCGAAAGCGCGGTGGATGTGGGTCTGCGGTTGCTGAAAAAATTCGGCGGCATCAGCGGCTTGCACCGCGCCTCGGTCAAGGAGTTGATGGAACAACACGCCGTCGGAGAGGCGAAAGCGGCACAGATCAAAGCCGCCATCGAACTGGGCAGAAGGCTGACGCTTGAGTCGCCCGCCGAACGTCCCTCCGTCAACAGCCCGGCAGACGCGGCGGCTCTTGTGCAATACGAAATGTCGGCGCTGGAACAGGAACATTTGCGCGTGATTCTGCTGGACAGAAGAAATCGGGTTTTGGAAGTTGTGGAAGTTTACAAAGGCTCGGTCAATTCGTCGCAGGTGCGGGTGGGGGAATTGTTCAAGGATGCAATTCGCTCGAACGCATCTGCCATCATCGTCGTTCACAATCACCCCAGCGGCGACCCAACTCCCAGCCCCGATGACGTTGCAGTCACCCGCGCCATCGCTCAGGCGGGAAAGTTGCTGGATGTAGACGTCCTCGACCATATGGTCATCGGGCAGGGGAAATGGGTCTCTTTGAAGGAAAGAGGGCTTGGATTTTCATAACATTAAACGTTACATGCTTCGCCGTACTACAAATTCCTGCAACCCCTCAATTGGTTCTTCCTCCACCCTGATTTCATCCACCCGTGAAGCGCGCGGACCGGTTTTCATCAACCGGGTAAACTGTTCAATTTGTTGCGGCAAACCTTCGGCAACCGCCTCCACCGTATCCCAACCGACGTTTCGCACCCAGCCCGAAACGCCAATTCCAGCCGCAAAATATTCCACGTGCGAGCGAAAGCCCACGCCCTGTACGCGTCCCTTCACCCAGATGTGAACACGCGCCAGTTCATTTGGATTGGTCTGCATGTTTCCTCTTTTGCAGCAACATATCGATCGCGCCCCAAATGGGGACCACCAATACCAGAAGCAGCAATAAAATGAAGGGCAGGAGGTTTCGAGACGCCACGCCCATCTTGTTCTGCCCCAGCACATCTTCGCGCCAGCGTCCTTCCAGTTGTGTGAGCGGCGTGCCGAGCGCGCTGGTCGCGCCAAGTTCGCAGGACAACCCATCGCCATAGGCATTGAGCAGGCGGCCCAGACCCGATGTGCCGTAGGTCTTGCGGATGTAGGTCACAAAAGATTGGGATTGAGCATAAGCCAGGTAGGCGCTTCCGGCGTCGGCGGGGAAATTTTGACATAAAACATCGAAAGCCAGCAGAGAATCGCTCTCGCTTGCAATCTCCAGCGCTCGCGCATAATCGGGATTAGGGTAAAGTTCCATGATCGACGAAATCCCTTCGAGCAGCCAGGCGGGCTGGGTGTTGTATTTACTTCCCAATGCGCGGTAAAGCATGACGTGCGTCAATTCATGCGGAATCTTCGTCTGTAACTCGATGATCTGGCTCGGGCCAGGCGTTATCGCAACCAGCGCCACACCGATCTCGGGGCTGGCATGTCCGCCCACCCATTCCTGGCCGCCAAGCAGGAGCGTGTTTTGCAGGTCGGCAATGCTGGAGTAGATGTAAATGTTCACAGGCTCTTCGAGCGACACATGCAGAAACTCGTTCATTGCCAGCATCCCGGCTGCGGCGGCATCGAGCGCGGCAGCGCCGAAGGCGTCGTCGCCGGCATACCAGTGGACAGTGACATGGTTGCGCTGCATCTCCCGCCATGGGAAACGATTGTCGTTGTAGGGGAAGGTGATTGGCGCGCTGGTATAGGTCTGACCGTCTGATAGCGTTGCCTGAAACCAAAACACGATTGAACTGAAGGACGGAAAGACATTTTGCGACACGTCGTAAATTAAACTTACAGATCCATCCCCGGCCACCTGTACGGTCTCGACCCGCGTGATGGTTTCGTTGACCCCGCGGAACAGAAGCGAAGCCTGCTGAATGGGAGAGGAGGCTGTGATCTTCGCCGAAAACGTGATCGATTTGCCGAAGTCTACCGCCACCGCGGCATTTTCCACCGTGACTCCGCTTTGAGCCTGCACCCCGCCCAACGGAAGGACTGCCAGCATCAGCAGAAGCATGACGGCTCGGAAAATCAGTTTGCATGGATGATACATTTCATTACCTCGCCAGATAAACGATCAACGGCGTCAGAGTCAGCGGGCTCAACACCGTGCCAAGAAAGACGATTGCAGTCACAAGAGGCGCTTCCAGTTTGTATTCGGCTGCGACAACGGTTGTGGCTACCGCCGCCGGCATTGCGGCTTCGAGCACAGCGCCCTGTTGTGCGGCGCCTTGCAAGCCAAAGAAATTTGCGAGCAGCAATCCTGCCAGCGGGCCGAAGAGGAGTTTGGTAAATACACCCAACCCCAGGGCGCGGAAGCCGTGCGACCACTGGATGCGCGTCAACTCCAGCCCCAATAAAATCAGCATGACTGGAATTGCGCCGTTTGCGGCAGTCTCGATGGTGCGCGACAGAGGCAGGGATAATTGTATTCCAAACCCTTTAATTAAGAGCGCGGAAGTTACGCTGTAAAGAATTGGAATCTTGAAAAGACCCACCAGGGCGGATTTCAAGTCCATGTGGCCGATGGATGCGATCACCACGCCGGCAGTATTGAATAAAATGGTTGTGGTCACGTAGAACAGGGAAGCCACTGCCAGGGCTTCATTGCCAAAGGCAAATTTGGTCAACGGCAGGCCATAGTTGCCCGTATTGCCAAACGCAACAGTCAGGATAACCGCCAGCAGTTGTGTCCGCTCGAGGTGAAGGAGTTTGCCAAGCAGAAAGGCCAGCAACCCCATCACAGTAACGACCGAAGCCGTGAAGGCAATGGTGGTCAACGCCTGATTAAGGCTCAGCGCGCTTTTCATCATCATGTCGAACACGAGCAAGGGGCTAAATACGTAAAAGACAACCCGCCCCAGCGAGCGCGAGTCGACGGTAAGAAATGTACCAAGCAAGAAACCCGCCCCGCCTACGAGAAAGATGGGGAGCAGATTGTTGCTAAAGGTGGTCAGGAGTTCATGGAAAGACATACTGGTTGGGGGATGAGATGCTCACTGACAGATTGGGAAATCCCGTTCGGCGGCAGGCAGGTTGAAGGCTTCGAAAACAGGCACGCCGTCCCATTCGGGTGGAAGCGGCAAACCCAGTGCGAAGGCGGCAGTGGCGGCTGTGTCGGTGGTGTGAACTGGGGTGGTCAATAGACGGTTTGAAATTCCCAGCCCGGAAATGACCCAGGGGATGGTCATATCTTCGAATCTGTCTGTGCCGTGCGTGGTGTCATGCCCGCCGTGGTCGGCTGTGACAATGATCAGCGCGCTTTCGTACAAGCCGAGATTTTTCAACGCCTCCAGGATGTAACCGAAGGATTCATCGTCGCGCTCATATTGTTTCAACTGCCGCTTCGACATCCATCCGTGATCATGCCCCTCCAGGTCTCCCTTGGGGAAATGGACGAACATCAGGTTAAACCCCTTCATCATCTGCTGGATCGCAAGTTGTTCGATGGTAAAGGGGTCTTCCTGTTTGTCGGTATCGTCGACAAAGGCGAAAAAGTCGGTACTGGATGGCTCAGTCACCTGTCGTAATTTTTCCTTGCCCACCACCATCACCGTCCTCATCCCGACGGAATGAGCCAGGTCAAAGAGGTCTGTGCCAATGGCGTAACCGTTATCGGGCACATATTGATTCCAGCGCACGATATGTTTCGATGGACAGGTTCCCACCAGCATGGAGGAATGCGAGGGCAGGGTGGAGCTAGGCATGATGGTCTGCGCGCCAAAGGTATAGGCTCCGCCACGCATCAAAGCCATCACATTTTCCATCTTCGCTTCTAAAATCGCATCGGGGCGCAAACCGTCAAAACTAACGATCAGGGCGCGTTCGAACCTGAGCGGGGGGGCAGGCGTGGAGGTCGGTGGTGGGGTATCGGTGGGAAGCGGCGTCGGGGGGGCGGCCAGACTTGGGGTCGTCGTCGCAAGCGGAACAGCCGTCACGGCGGGCGCGGCGGGCGATCCACATGAAAGCAGAAAGAATAACGGAAGGATAAAGGACAAAAGGTTGCGCATCTTCCGGCTAACTTTGCGGTTTGATCGTTTCCAGCATCGCATCGAAGATGGGCAGCAGGGTCGGTTTCAAGCCGGCGAGCGTGGTCAGGGTGATGGATTGAATTCCGCCTCTTGTGTTGAAATAGACCTGCTTCTGATACAGCGGTACTTCCACTCCGGCTGAATTCGTGAACGACGACCCCGCCTCGATGACGCCGAATTGCAATCCGGAAGCGGAAGTGAGAATTCTGGTCGAGGTCACTTCAAAACGGAAGACCGTCGCCGACGCGGGGATTTTGTCGGCAATGGTTTGCAGGCCGTCATTTGAATTCAGAGAGATGACCTTCCCGGCGTCCAACATAAAACGGATGTCGGAAACGAATTCGTTTTGGATGTGCGCCGGCTGTGTATCCAGCGCAAAGAGACGCAGGCTATTCGGGTCTTCATTTTGTACTCCGAGCAGGGCCTGCTGGATGTGCGTGTTGGCGGCTTCTTGCAGCGAGAAAGATTCGAGATATTCCTTTTCGTTTAGCCTGACAGCAAGCCAGCCCAGCGGAAGTTGGATCTGGTACCCGGCGCGGTTGTCGGCAAACAGCACGGAGCCGTCCTCCAGTCTGGTCAGTAAACTCTGCGATAGGCTTGCCGCTTCGGGCGTGGGCGTGGCAGTTGCCTGCGGCGCGTAGGTGGGAGTTGCGATCGGGGCTGGAGTGGAGGTGGTCTGGGCTGTGACCACGATGATGGAGGCAGGCTCAGGACTGGGGACGGATTGCTCAGTCTGCGCGATGGCCGCGGAAACCGTCAGCGCCACCATGGTTTCGATGGCGGCAGAATCAACCGTCGGCGTGGGAAGTGGGGTGGATGGGGCGGCAATTGACGGTATGACGCAGGCGGGGATGGTCGCCAAAAGAGTCAGTGCAACGAAAAAGATTCGTCTGCAGTTCATGGGGTCTTCCTTGAAAAGTGGAATCAAAAAGCCTCCCGTCTATTATAGCCGAGAGGCTTTCGTCGAATTCAAGCAAACTTAAACGGAGCCCTTTACCAGGACATCGGCAAAATTTGTGCTTTTCAGCCTGTTTACCAACTGTTCGTGTGCGTCGCACCAGACAGGGCGCAGGGGACACTCGTTGCTGAACGTGCAAATGCCGTTTTCACCCACGCATTCATTAAGTTGGATGGGACCGTCGATTGCCTCGATTACTTCGAGGAGGGAAATTTCCTTTGGTTCGCGGGCCAGGGTTACGCCGCCGCGCGCGCCGCGCGAAGTATGAAGCAAGCCCGCAATGGACAATTGCGAAACGATTTTGGCAAGGAAGGACGGGGGAATATGTTGTTCATCTGCAATGATATTGGTGGCAACGCGCTGTTCACCGTTACGGGCAAGGTGCAAAACTGCGCGGACGGCGTAATCTGCTTGGCGTGTAATCTGCATACATACCTCTCTCATAAAATAGGTAATTTCTACCGACAATCACGATTTTATTGGGGAATGCCTTGACGGGCAAGTGATGGAGGTCATGGATAAATTGTGACCTTTTGCTCCGAATTGGGGGCGTAAAAAAGTCGGGCAGATTGCTGGCTGCCCGACTTTTTTTGAAATTTCGTTTACTTTTGCGAAATGACGCTGACCAGCACGGCGCGTACCATGCGGCGGTATTGGTATGCTTTGGATTTTTGGTTGTAATCCTCGCAGGTCACAAGGGTGACCCAGTCATAGTCCTCGTGCTTGAAGGCGGCAGAAATGTTCGAGGGGAGAATCTTTCTGTTCTCCTGCACCTGATACACGAAGGTCTGTCCATTAGCGTGGAGGTAAATATACTGTCCAAGCTTCATACCCTTGATGTCCGAGAAGGGGCCAAGGTTGTCATTGGCGTCGGCGACGTGGGCGGTCAACACAGTGTTGCCCGTCCGCGTGGGGTAGGCGGAGCCATCGAGGTATGCCACGCTGTTTTGCAGCCAGGTCAGGTCCCAGCCGGTCTTGGATAGGGAAGCGCCGACGATGGGGAAGTCGATACCGAGGGTGGGAATCTCGATCCGCATTCCGTCGGCAGGCTTGTAGGCTTTGTCTGCAGGTTGGGCAGGCAAGGCTGTGACCTGGTTGGGGGCGAAGCCAGTGACCGGAATGAGGAGTCCTGCGGTGGTGAAGGCGGCGTTGCCAGCCTTTTCCTTCTTCCCGCCGCCATCGCTGGCAGTTGAACCAGCGGCGGTGTTTCCATTGGCATTGATATTAACAATAAAGTTGCGAGTGAAATCAGTGCCGGAGGCGCCGCCAACGCCGGCCAGTTCGAGGTTGGCGTCCACGATATCTACAATGGAAGTAGTGCCGCAGACATATAGGCGGTAATTTCCATTGGATAACGGCAGCCCGCCATTGATGGCAAATGTGGCGATGTGGGTGACGGCATCATAGGTCACTGCGCCAATTGGGATATTTGTATCTTGAGGTACCACAGCCTTGCCGTCGCAGCTTACAGTCTGGAAGCCGGCGGTGTCACCCAGGTCGCGGACGAGCATGTAGTTGGCAGGGTTGCTGACAGACTGTGGGTACGCGGTGTCTGCGGGATCTGTGACGTTGAAAACATCCTGGTTGAATTGGACGGTCAACTGGCTGACAGATACTCCGACCACTTCGAGTTCGCTGATTCCATCGCCCGTGTCGCCCGCAATATTGATGCCGTTGGACAGGACCTGCGGGGCGGTGTTATCGACGATGATGGTGAATGGTTGTGTCACAGGCGTTCCAACACCGTCTGTCACCTGCAAAACAACAGAGAAGGGACCCACCTGACTGCTGTTTGGAGTCCCGCTGAGGGTGGCGGTGCGGGGGCCGCTGTCAGCGAGGGTTAACCATGCGGGAAGTGTGGGAGCTGTGATGGTCAACGTGTCGGCGAGGTCGAGGTCAGTGGTAATGACGTTGTAGGTGTAGAGTGTGCTTTCACCAGCAGTGAGCACCGGGGTGCTGGTAAACGAGGGCAGGTCGTTCACGTCGCTGACAGTGATCTGGAAGGACTGGGACGCTGTTTCAGAAGATGGGTCTGCGACCACCAACTCGATGCTGTAGCTTCCAACATCAGCATTGGTGGGCATTCCGCTCAAGGTTGCCGTGCGGTTGCCTTTGTCCACAAAATTCAGCCAGGAAGGCAGGGAGGTGATGGAGATGCTTAGTGCGTCACCGGTATCCGGGTCGGTGGTGGTCACGTTATAAGCGTAGGCGACATCCTGCGTGGCAGAAGTGACCGCCGCGCTGGTAAACGACGGCGCATCATTGACCGGGGTGACGCTGAGCATGATGGTGGAGACGTTGGAGGCTGTCACGTCACTCACCGTGTAATTTGCGGTGACATTTGCGGTGGAATTAAGGCTGGGAGTGAGTCCCACCGTGCAGACGCCGGAGGCATCGCAGGCACAGGCTGTGCTGATGCTGCCGTTGGCGACGCCGGTCACAGAACATGAGGTTGCCAGATCGCTTTCCTGATCCGTATAGGGCAAGGTCACAACTTTTTCGATGTCTTCGGTTGTGGAATCCGTGACACTCGTTGTCACCGGCGCGTCGTTGGCGTTGGTAACGGTAACCGCGATGGCTTGAGTATCGGTTGCGGTACCATCTGAAACCTGAACGATGACATCGTAGATATTATTCGCGCCATTATCGGCAGGAGCTTCGAAGTTGGGCGCGGAGGCAAAGGTCAGAATGCCGCCGGAAGTAATGCTAAACCGGGCTTGATCCAAGCCGCCGGAGATGGAGTAGGTCAGGGTGGTTCCCGCATCAGGATCAGTTGCGGTGACAGTCAGGACGGCAGTGGTATTTTCAGGCACGCTGGCGGTGTTCGCCGAGGTAATGCTCGGGGCTTCATTAGCGTTCGTGACGGTAACCGCAATGGCTTGAGTATCGGTTGCGGTACCATCTGAAACCTGAACGATGACATCGTAGATATTATTCGCGCCATTATCGGCAGGAGCTTCGAAGTTGGGCGCGGAGGCAAA
>CAILWD010000504.1 GCA_903837815.1 uncultured Chloroflexota bacterium
ATAACAAAGCGGTAAAACGAAAAACCAGATAAGGGAGGTGTTTTTTCGCTAAAAAGTGGAGGCATTTTATATCTTAAATTGGATAAGATAAGTCGTAAATGTATACGTATTCTTGTATACGTATACATTATCACGACATTATTTCTGTGTCAAGATATTTATTTGAGGTAGGGAAGGATAGAAATTTTCAAGTATGCCTGCACAAAAGCATGGTTTTCGAATTGTGGCTTGACAATAAGCCCCCTTATTTGTAAAATTGAATACGTATACAAATTCACGGAACCAGCAAATCAGGTAAAATTAAAAAATCAGCATGCCTAGCAATAGACGTAGAAAATCAACTTCATCAAAAGCGACGCAGGGCGCCTCTCAAATCGATGTGGCAGAACTGGCTGGCGTATCTCAAGCCGCAGTCTCCCGCGTCTTTACTCCAGGGAGTAGTGTCTCAGATGAGACGCGTCAAAGAGTTCTGTCCGTTGCCAATCAACTTGGCTACCGCCCCAACGTCATTGCTCGAAGTTTGGTTTCAAATTCCACCAATATCATTGCCCTGGTGGTCAAGCGTTTCACAAACCCGTTTTATGCGCACATGATTCAAGACTTCACCCGCGCCCTGCAAGAACAAGGCTATTGGACGCTCGTCTTTAACATTGCAGAAGACGACCTTGAAGAAGCCCTACCCATGGCGCTTCAATATCGTGTGGATGGAGTCGTTCTCACCTCGGCAACTCTCTCCTCAAAACTCGCAGAAGAATTCGCTCGTTCCCGAAACCCTGTTGTTCTCTTCAACCGCTACGTTGACGATGGTCACACCCATGTCGTCAGTTGCGACAACATCGCAGGCGGCAAACTCGTTGCCGACGCCTTCATCGACAGCGGACATAATCGCTTCGCCTTCGTTGCTGGTGAAGAACTATCCTCCACCAACCGCGACCGCGAACACGGATTCGTCAGCCGCCTTCAAGAACGTGGACATCAACTCACCTACCGTGAAAGCGCAGGCGAATATAGTTACGAAGCCGGGCTTATAGCCGCAGAACGTCTACTCAAGCAAAAATCCTTGCCGGATGCCATCTTCTGCGCCAACGACCTCATCGCCATGGGCGTCATAGATTATGCCCGCCACAAACTAAACATCAAGATTCCTGATGATCTTTCCATTATTGGTTTCGACGATATTCCCTCCGCCGCCTGGCTTGGCTACGATCTCACCACTGTCCGACAACCTTTTGGAAAATTAGTGGATAACACCATCCAAGTGTTAATGGATGCCATTGAAGACCCCAATGGAGAAGTGCTAAACAGACTAGTTAAACCTACCCTCATTGCACGCAGTTCATCCCGCAAAATGGAATGAAAGGTATTCTATTTCGATATTTTTTTACCTCAGTGTGAATACGTATACATTTCTGCCAAAAAAATGTTTGCACAAAATTCAAACACAACAAAGGAGAAAACCATTATGTCCAAGATCTTTACCAGTGAAGAAATGCAAAACCGCGTCGTACGCTTCGGCGACTACACCCGCGAAAAAGCCGTCCCTCTTATGTTCATTGATAGTTTCTTGCCAGGTCATCACCGTCTCAATTACGCTGTCATCGGCGACACCGCATCTGAAAACCCCGACTACGATGTCATGATCAAAGACCCGCACGGATTCCAAATCGGCATGTTCAAAGCCATGCCCAACGGCAACGGACCTGCCTGGCACAAACACGATTACATCGAACTCTTCCTGCCCCTCGAAGGCAAATGGCGCTTCATGTGGAGCAACGACCCCGAAAAAGGCGCCGAAGGCGAATTCATCCTCGAAAAATGGGACCTCATCTCCCTCCCCGCCGGCGTCTGGCGCTCCTTCGAAAACCTCAGCGACCAACCCGCCTGGTGTTTTGCCGTCCTCGAACAACACAAAGTCTTCGAAGGCAAAGATCCCTACTGGCCTCCCTCCATCATCAAAATGGCAAAAGAATACGGATTTGAGTCCGACGCAAACGGCAAAATGATCAAGCCCGCCAACTACAAAGAACTCAACGAAAAAATGCTGGATGAAATGTTCAACGCCTAAATTCATAAAGCGGATGAAAACCACGTTTCGCCCCACGTTCGAGCCTGTTTCAACATCCCAAACCTTTATCCGCGTCTGAAAGGACTCCCATGAAAACCAGCGTTGACCGAATCCTCACCACCCACGTCGGAAGTCTGCCCCGCCCCCAAAACGTTGTGGATTATTTATTCGCCGAAGATAAAGGCGAAGAGTTTAATCGTGCTGGGTACGACCAAACCATGCGCGAAGAAGTGACTCAGGTCGCCAAAAAACAAACCACCGCACGTGTGGATATCATCAGCGACGGCGAGATGAGCAAGATCAGTTACGCCACCTACATCCGCCACCGGCTTACTGGCTTCGAGATCGGTGAAGTCCCACGCGCCACACCCAAAGACCTCGACGAATATCCCGAATTCCGCGACCGCCTCGCCCAACAAGGCGGCACACCCAAATATCACCGTCCTATTTGTCGTGGCGCGATCGAAATTAAAGACCTCGAGCCGCTCAAAAAAGACATTGCCAATTTGAAGTCTGCCATGGCAGAAGCCAACGCCGCCGAAGCCTTCATGAACGCCGCATCCCCCGGCGTCATTGCTGTCTTTCAACCCAATCAATACTACCCTTCGCACGAATCCTATTTGCAGGCGCTCGCCGAAGTGATGAAGGTCGAATACGAAACCATTGTCAATTCTGGCTTACTCCTGCAAGTCGACTGCCCCGACCTCGCCATGGGACGCCACATCAAATTCCGCGACGCCGACGAAGCCGAATTCATCCGCAATGCCGAACTTCAAGTGGAGGCGCTCAACTACGCGTTAAGCGACATCCCAGCCGACCGGGTGCGAATGCACCTCTGCTGGGGCAACTACGAAGGACCACACACCCACGACATTCCCCTTCCAAAAATTATGCCCACTGTGATGAAAGCCAAACCGCAGGCAGTCTTGTTCGAAGCCGCCAATCCGCGTCACGCACACGAGTGGCAGGTCTGGGCAGAAGCAGATATTCCCGAAGACAAAATCCTCATCCCCGGCGTGCTGGATACCACCACCAACTTCATCGAACACCCGCAACTTATCGCCGAGCGCATCTTGAAATTTACAGACATCGTCGGTCGTGAACGGGTGATGGCTGGTTCCGATTGTGGCTTCGGCACGTTTGCAGGTTTCGGGGCTGTCCACCCAAGCATCTGCTGGGGCAAACTTAACGCCATGGCAGAAGGCGCGCAACTGGCATCGGAAAAATTGTGGTAAGGAAACTCAAATAGCCAGAGGAAAAAAACTCACTCTATTTCGAAAGAAGGAAAATATCATGGCTACATATCTCAAGACTGGCATCAGCGAAGAAGACTCATTCGCCGCCGACCAAAAAGTCCGCAGCACCGTAGAGGGGATTTTGAACGACATCCGCACCCGTGGCGATGTCGCCGTGCGCGAACTCTCCGAAAAGTTCGATAAGTGGACTCCCGAAAACTTCCGTCTCTCTGAACAGCAGATCAAGGAGATCGTCGCCTCCCTGCCGCAACAGGTGATAGATGACATCCACTTCGCGCAAGCACAGGTGCGAAATTTTGCGCAACACCAGCGTAACGCCCTCAAAGACATCGAAGTCGAAACGCTTCCCGGTGTCATCCTTGGGCACAAGAACATTCCTGTCAATAGCGTGGGATGTTACGTTCCCGGTGGGCGTTACCCCATGGTGGCATCTGCCCACATGAGCGTGTTGACCGCCAAGGTCGCGGGCGTGAAGCGCGTGGTCGCCTGCACCCCGCCTATCAATGGAGAAATTCCAGCCGCGACGGTAGCGGCAATGCACTTCGGCGGCGCGGACGAGATCTACATCCTCGGCGGCATTCAAGCCATCGCCTCCATGGCGCTCGGCACCAAATCCATTGCGCCAGTGGACATTATCGTCGGTCCCGGCAATGCCTATGTCGCAGAAGCCAAACGCCAACTATATGGCAAAGTCGGCATTGACCTGCTCGCTGGTCCTACCGAAGTTTTGATCGTGGCAGATGACAGCGCCGACGCCGAAATGGTCGCCACCGATTTATTGGGTCAAGCCGAGCACGGACCCAACTCGCCTGCCGTCTTGATCACCACCAGCAAGAAACTTGCAGACGAAACCCTGGTGGAAATTGGTCGCCAACTGGAAACCCTGCCCACCGCCGATCTGGCAGGTAAATCGTGGCAGGATTACGGCGAGATCATTCTTGTCGCTTCGCTTGCCGAAGCCTGCGTGGAAGCCGACCGCGTTGCCAGTGAGCACGTTCAAATCCTCACCGAGGACGATGATTACTTCCTCAAAAACATGACCAACTACGGCGCCTTGTTCATCGGACCGCGCACCAATGTTGCCTATGGGGATAAAGTCATCGGCACCAATCACACCCTGCCTACGAAAAAGTCTGCACGTTACACGGGTGGATTATGGGTCGGCAAATTCATCAAGACCGTTACCTATCAACGCGTACTGACCGACGAAGCCAGCGCGTTGGTTGGCGAATACTGCTCGCGCTTGTGCGCCATCGAGAATTTTGCAGGTCACAAAGCTCAGGCGGATTTGCGGGTGAAGCGCTACAAAAAATAACGACGATAGACGACCGACCGCAGACTGCGTACATTGTTTGTCGTCGACGGTCTGCGGTCAATACAGGATACAAACATGAGCACACCAACACCCTCCGACTCATCCATGCACGGACAGATCGCGCTCGTCACCGGCGGCACGGGCGGAATTGGCTCTGCCATCTGCCGCAGACTTGCAGACGCGGGTGCGGCGGTGGTGGTGACATACTCCAGCGAGCCCGCCAAAGCGAATGCCTTGATTCAATCCATGAGTGGCACGGGGCATTTGGCTTTCCAAGCCCGCGTGGACGATAGTGATTCGCTCAATGCGCTCGTAAAAAACATCGCAGAAAAAATTGGCGCATTGGATTTGCTGGTCAATTGCGCGGGTGTGACCACGCCCGTAAAGCACAACGATCTCGACGCGCTTACCGACGAATGGATTGACAAAATATTTCAAGTCAATGTACGCGGGGCATTTGCGACGATTCGGGCGATGAAACCATTGCTGGAGAAGCGTGAGCAAAGCACAGTCATCAACATCTCGTCCATCGCGGGGGTTACGGGCGTGGGCAGTAATGTCGCGTATTGCGCATCGAAAGCCGCGCTTGATTCAATGACCCGCTCGCTGGCTCGCGCGCTCGCCCCGAAGATTCGAGTCGTGTCTGTTTCGCCGGGCTGGGTGTTGGGCGAATATGCCAAACGCTTTGACCCGGAATATATTGAAGCCCAGGTGAACGCCACGCCGCTGAAAAAACTATCCACGCCGGAGGATGTGGCAGAAACAGTCTGGGCGGTGCATACCAAACTTGCGATGATGACCGGCAACATCGTCCCTGTAGATGGAGGGCGCCCGTTGGGAGTGTGAATCATGAAAGTTGAAGTCTTTCACCCCGGGTTTCACGAGTTGTTCGATGAAACCCAAATACTGGAACAAATCGCAGGGGGATTTGATTTCACCGAAGGACCCATCTGGAACCCACAGCAGAATACGATAATTTTTACCGACATTCTCGGTAATTCAATTTTCAGTTGGTCTCAAAAAGACGGGCTGAAAAAACTGCGCCGAAACAGTCATATGGCAAACGGCAATGCTTACGACGGGCAGGGGCGCGTGCTCACTTGCGAACATGCCACCAGCCGCGTCACGCGCACCGATTTTCAAAACAACGGCGAGCTCGAAATTCTCGCCACGCATTACAGCGGCAAACAACTCAACAGCCCCAACGATATCATCTGCAAGCGCGATGGCACGATTTATTTCACGGATCCCGCCGCAGGACGCACGGAGGGATTCGGCGTGCCACGTCCGCAAGAATTGGACTTCCAGGGAGTCTTCCGCCTCAACCCCTCCGACTTGAGCCTGCTTCTGCTTGCGGACGATTTCTCCAAGCCGAATGGACTCTGCCTCTCCGCCGATGAGGTACGGCTGTTCATCAACGACTCGGCGCGTGATCATATTCGGGTCTTTGATATCGGGAGGGATGGTTCATTGGTCAATGGGCAGGTTTGGGGTGAGCTGAGGCGGGTTGGCATCGGCGTGGCAGACGGTATGAAGATCGATTCATCCGAAAATATCTATTGCTGTGGTCCGGGTGGAATCCACATCCTCAACGCGCAGGCGGAATATCTCGGCATCATACACATGCCCGAACAAACCGCCAACCTGTGTTGGGGTGATGAGGACATGTGCAGTTTGTATATAACAGCGACAACTTCGCTGTATCGCCTGCGCACCAAAGTTGCAGGGCATTCAACCTTCAACGCACAACAGGCATAACGAAAGGAGTACTTATGGAGAAAAAAGAAGTTCAAGTACATCACGCGGAATTGTTGAAGTTCGTCAAGACGATATTCGAAGCGTCAGACATGGATGGGGAACATGCCGCTTTCTTCGCGCAATCGCTGGTGGATATTAATTTATGGGGCATTGATTCGCATGGCGTCCTGCGACTGCCGCTGTATGTGAAGCGGCTGAAATCTGGCGCATGCAATCCCAAGCCGAACATCAAAATCGTCAAGAGCGCCATCACGCTCGAAGTGTTGGACGGTGATGATGGTCCCGGTCAGATTGTGGGACAAGCCGCGATGAAACGCGCCATCGAACTGGCGAAGACGTACAACATCGGCATGGTGGGCGCGATCCGTAGTAATCACTTCGGCGCGGCGGGGACGTTTGCCCGCATGGCGGCAGAGCAGGGCACGATCGGAATTGCGATGACCAATGTGGTGCAGAACGTGGTCGCCCCGGGCGGGAGCAAGCCCATCATCGGCAACAATCCATTTGCGGTGGCTGTGCCGACCTACGGTGATTTTCCCTTCGTGCTGGATATTTCGCTTTCGGCGGTTTCCGGTGGCAAGATTTTGCTGGCAAGCAAGAAAGGCGAAAAGATTCCGCTCGATTGGGGCACAGATACGAACGGTCGTCCGACCGACGACCCGGATGTAGCGTTCAAAGGCTTCCTGCTTCCCGTTGGCGGATACAAAGGGCTGGGCATTGCCTATGCCGTGGAGATCATGACCGGCTTGTTGAGTGGCGGTGTCTTTCTCGACGCGATGAAGGGCATGTACAAATATCCCAACGACCCCAGCCTGACTTCGCACATGATGATGGCGGTGAACATCTCTGCCATTATGGATCAGGAAGAGTTCAAACAGCGCATGACGGATTTCACGCAAAAGATTCACGCTTCGCCGATGTGGGATGAAAAGCAGGCAATGTTGATCCCCGGTGAGATCGAATATCGAACCATGCAGTCACGCAAACAAAACGGGATTCCGCTTCCCGTCAATTTGTATGAAGAACTAACGGCGCTTGCCGGTGAGATGGGCATACAGAATACCCTGCCTGTTCTCTAAAAATCCAAAATTGATTCAAACAAAAGGAGATCAACATGTCTGACAGAAAATACTATTGGTGGCACGAAATGACCGGTCCGGAGGTGATTGATTTTGCCAAGACCAAAAGCGACATCGCCATCCTGCCCATTGGCGCGATCGAACAGCACGGTCCGCACGCGCCCAATGGTGTTGACGCCTTCAATGCCAAAGGCATTGCCGAATTAGTGGCAAAGAAGACAGATGTAATGCTGTTGCCCTGGTTCTTCTATGGCTCACACCCCTATCATCATCACTACATGCCAGGCACCATCCCATTGAGTTACGACACGCACATCGCCATGCTCGTGGATGTCATCAAGGGCGCGTCAGTGACCGGTTATAACAAGTTCATCATCCTCTCCGCGCATGGGCAGGTCTCCACCACGCTAGTGGCGGTGCATAAATTGGGGTTGGAAGGGCACTTCACACTGTCCCTGCATTGGTACGACTTCCTGCGCGATAACAAGGACGCGCTGATCGATTACATGTGGCACGCCGAAGAAGCCGAGACTTCGATGGGCTTGTACCTGTACCCGGAATACATTGACATGAGTAAAGCCGATGCAGGCGGCGGCGAACCGCTCGTGGATCGCAAGTTCATCATCGCCCCCGGACAAATGCCCAAGCCCGGCATGATGTATCACTTTGAGGGCACGTTTGCCCGTCCCGAATACAAGGAACTCAAGAACGGCATCATCGGTGACGCGCGCAATGCCACGCTGGAAAAGGGCGAGAAGATCACCACCCGCACGGTGGACCACATTGTGGCGTTGATCGAAGATATCAAGGCGCGCTGGCCCATTGGCGTAAAGCCTCCGGTGAAGTAAAGGCTGACTACCGGCGAATCAGGCTTGGGGGTGAGTCTGAGGCGCAGGTCGTTCATCTTATTTCAAGCCTTATGCAAATCTCTGAAAGTAGACCGCCGACCACTGACCGCGATCTGCCGTCGGCGGTCGATTACGAAGAGATAAATGATTTGCGTAAGTCAAACACTTAAAGGATGACAGCATCATGAAACTCAAAGACAAGGTATCCATCATCACCGGCGCGGCGCAGGGGATCGGGTTGGCGTGTGCGCAGGAATTTGCCCGGGAGGGGGCAAAGGTCGTTTTGGCAGACGTCAATCATGGGACGGGGGAAGAAGCGGCGAAGCAAATCCGCAGTGATGGTGGGGAGGCGGTCTTTGTCCGGTGCGATGTAAGTAAAAAGGATCAAGTGGAAGGATTGGTAAGAGAAACGGTCGCGCATTTTGGGTGGATTGATGTGGTGGTCAATAACGCGGGCGTGAATCACAGCGCGAACTTCTTTGACATTACCGAAGAGGATTGGGACTGGGTCATCAGTGTGGACTTGAAGGGCGCCTTCCTGCTGACGCAGGCGGCTGCGCGGGTGATGGTGGAGAAGAAAACGCATGGGGCTGTCATCAACTTTTCATCCGTCATGGCGGTGATGGCTTTGGCAGATCAGGTTCCTTACTGCGCGGCGAAGGGCGGTGTGAATCAAATGACCAAGGCAATGGCGCTGGCGCTTTCCGATTATGGAATCCGCGTCAATGCCATTGGACCAGGTCCCGTGATGACCGATTTGATGAAGCGGGTCGTCAACAACAAAGAGAAGGAAGCTGAACTGCTCGCCCGTATGCCGTTGGGACGCATTGCCGAATGCCGCGAGATTGCCACTGTGGCTGTGTTTCTCGCGAGCGATGATTCGAGTTTCTTCACAGGGCAATGCCTGTACCCCGATGGTGGGCGGATGATTCAGGCATTTTCACGCAAGCAGGAAAAATAGTTCATGCCGCGTGTAACTCTCGCTGAAAAGCCCTCTTACGAGCACAGCCATTCCATGCTGATTCGCGCGACCGATATCAATTACGGCGGACACTTGGGTAATGAGACGTTGCTCGGGTTGGTGCATGAGGCGCGCGCGCATTTTCTTAAAGCGGTGAATTTCATCACCATCATTGGCGGGAAACAGACTGTCGGCTTGGTTGCCAACTATAAAGCGGAAGGCTTCGCACATGAAGAAGTGACTGTGGAAAGCCAAATTGATGAACTCGGTCAGAAATCCTTTCGCTTGTTTCATCGCATCCAGCGGGGGGAGCAGGTGATTGCGCTTGTAGAGATGGGTATGGTGGCGTACTCGTATTCCAAACGCACCCCAGTCCACCTGCCGACAGAATTTTTGAACGGATTACAGGAATATCGAAAAATGAAAACGGAGAACACCTGATGAATATTTCCAAGATCGCCTTAATGACTTTTGGAGACGCGCGGCAGCATGAGTGGAACAATCTGTTTCGCGGGTTGACTGAACCGCGTCATCAGCGCAGTATCGAGTATTTCAAGAACCTGCCCGTTGAGTTGCATTACTTTGAAGAGGTTGCCCGCACGCAGGATGAAATTGACGCTCAGGTGGATGAACTTAAATCAAAAGGAGTCACGGCGTTCATCGCGCATGTCCCATGCTGGACATCGCCCAATCTCGTTGTGCGCGGCGTGCAACGCATGAACCTGCCTACAGCGTTAGTCTCGAATCGTGAGCCTGCCACGCATGGTACGGTCGGCTTGCTGGGCGCGGGCGGCGCATTGGATCAGATCGGATATCCACATCTGCGCGTGCGTGAAAGTTTCGACGCGCCCATATTGGGAGAAAAAGTTTTACCATTTGCGCGGGCGGCTTCTGCCATCGCCGCCTTGCGCGGACAAGTCTTCGGTCTCTTCGGCGGGCGTTCGCTTGGCATTGACACGGGGACAATTGACCCCATGCAATGGCGGCGCAAATTCGGCGTGGATGTGGAACACATTGACCAGTTGGAAATCATCCGCCGCGCCGAATTGGTGGATTCGGAACAGGCTGGCAAAATGGTCAAATGGCTCGAGCGCACGATGGGCTCGGTGGATTACGATGATAAAAAGTTGACGCCCGAAAAACTGGGCTTTCAATCGCAGTGTTACATTGCCACACGCCAGATCATCAACGAGAAGAAACTGAATTTCATCGCCATTCAATGCATGCCCGACCTGACCAACCTGTATGTGCCGCAGTGCATTTCCGCCGCGCTCCTGCCCGGACCGTATGATCAGGATGGGGAACAGCAACCCGTTCCAATGGCGTGTGAAGCGGATGGCGACGGCGCCCTCACCATGCAGATTCTAAATCTCATCTCCAACGGTCAGCCTACTTTATTTGGCGATCTAAGTTATCTCGATGAAGACAACCTCACGTTATATATTCCCAATTGCGGAGCGATGTGCAGTTGGTACGCGGGACGCTCCGCCAAGCCTGAAGAAAATCTCGCGCAGATTCAACTCCGTCCATCGTTCCGACCTGGAGGCGGAGCCACGGTCTACTTCAAAGCCGCGCCTGGTCCCGTTACTCTGGCACGACTCTCCCGACGGGCGGGCGAATACGTGATGGTTATTTTCACGGGTGAAGCCATCGAACCGTCACCAACAGCCTACGCCGATTTTGTAAAAGCGCGCGGCAGTCATCAACTACCGACGATGTTCGTCCATGCGGATGTGAACTTTGACAACCTGGTTCAGGAATTCGGCTCCAATCACATCTCTGGCGTCGCTGGCGATTATGTGGATGAGTTACTGCACATTTGCAAACTGTTCGATATTCAGCCCATCATTTTATAAAAGGACGCGCCATGAACCGCAGGGAAATTTTTACCGCTACTCTCAATCATCAACAACCCGAACGCGTGCTGGTGGATTACGGCAAGCATATCGGCTCGTTTCACATCAATGCCTACAAAATGCTCAAGGAAAAACTTGGCATTCAAACCGAGAGCAAAATCCTTGACCGCATGGCGCAAAATGTCGTGCTGGATGAAGATGTCTGCCAACGGCTCGGCATTGACTTCCGCTGGGTTGTGCCAAATTGGGTGGGCGTGCGCGACGTGGAGATCGACGGTGAGCGCGGCTATATTGACATGTGGCAGACCCCGCACAAGTGGACGGACGTGGGTCAGTATTACGCCATCCATTCATCGCCGTTCAACATGGAAACCCTGACCCAAGCCGACATTGACAACTTCCCCTGGCCCCAGCCAGACCCAACCATGTTCACAGGCTTGCGCGAACAGGCAAAATACTGGCATGAAAATACGGACTACGTCGTCGGCGCGGATGGCATCAAAGTGGGGATTCTACAAACCGCTTCGCAACTACGGGGATACGATAAACTGTTCCTCGACTTTTCCATCAACCCAGACATTGCCCACCGCTTTCTGGACAGGTTATCCGAGTCCATCAACGCCATGTACCGTCAATACATGCAGGTAGTTGGTGATTATGTGCAAGTGATGGTCATCACCGACGATCAAGGCACACAAAACTCATTAATGATCTCGCCCAAAATGTTCCGCGAGTTTATCAAGCCGCGCCTCAAGTCGCTGATCGAAACCATCAAATCCACAGCGGATGTGAAAGTCTTCATGCACTGTGATGGCGCCATCACCAAGATCATCCCCGACCTGATCGAAATCGGCGTCGACATCCTCAACCCAGTTCAAACCGTCGTCAAAGGCTTTGATGATACGCAAGCGCTCAGGGAACAATTCGGAAATCAGATCTGCTTTCACGGTGGCATGGACGTTCAACAAGTGCTTCCCAACTACACCCCCGAACAGATCCGCGCGGAAGTTGCCCGCCGTATCCGCGACCTCGGCTCGAACGGCGGCTACATCATCGCTCCATGCCATAACATCAACATAGATATTCCGCTCGAAAATGTGACGACCATGTTCGAAGCGGCAAAAGAGTTCGGGCAATATCCTTTGAAATAACCCTTTCATCCCAAACAACAAGGAGAAGAACCATGTTTGAAAACACACTCAAAACAAAACTTCAAGCAGGAAAGAAAACTGTCGGTGCGTGGGCGCAACTTGCCAGCCCGTTCACGGCAGAAATTATGAGTTCGGCGGGCTTCGACTGGCTCATGCTCGACCATGAACACGCACCCGGCGACTTCCTCAATCTCATCAGCCAAATTCAAGCCATGAAAGGCACAAACTGTACTCCTCTTGTTCGCGCCTCGTGGAATGACTTTGTCGCCATCAAACGCATTTTGGATGCGGGCGCGCACGGCATCTTGATCCCCTACGTCAACACCCGCGCCGAAGCGGAGCTGGCAGTCAAGGCGTGCAAATATCCAATGGAAGGGATTCGTGGAGTTGCCGCCAGTCCGCGCGCGGTAGGTTACGGTCAAAACTCCGGCAACTATTTGCAACGCGCCAACAGTCAAATCTTAATTTTGATTGCTGTCGAAACCCCCGAAGCCGTTTCCAATCTCGATGAAATCCTACAAGTTCAAGGACTTGACGGAATCTTCATCGGACCAATGGATCTGGCGTCTTCGATGGGCTATCTGGGAAACCCCGCTCAATCCGAAGTGCAAGCCGAGATAAAGAAAATTGAAGAAAAGGTTATTGCCAGCGGAAAAATTCTGGTCACAACCACCAACACCTGGGAGCAGGCGCAAAAATTATTCGAGCGCGGTTATCAAATGCTCATGCTTATGGCAGATGGCATTACACTCTCCACACTGGCAACCCAAAAAGTCAAGCAATTCCGTGATGCCTACCCAGACGGATAACCTCCACCTATCACAGACCGCCGCCCTAGGCGGTCGATTTTTATAATAGCCTCAAGGACAATATGAACAAAAAAGGATTGGTCTTCGCCGTCGGGGCTTACATCTGCTGGGGGCTCTTCCCTATCTATTGGAAACAACTGCAACACGTCAGTGCCTTGCAGATCATCGCACATCGCATTGTTTGGGCATTTTTATTTACATGCATCATCTTGCTTATCTTGAAACAGATCAATTCCATAAAACGTGCGTTTCGCTTCAAAACCATTTTGATATACAGCCTCGCCGCCGCGCTCATTGCAGGCAACTGGCTCGTTTACGTTTGGGCGGTCAATCACAACTACATAATTGAAGCCAGTCTCGGCTACTTCATCAACCCATTGATTAGCGTACTGATGGGCGTAGTCATCTTGCGTGAACATCTCCGTAAACTGCAATGGTTTTCAATAGTTTTGGCTGGCATTGGCGTAATCTCACTCACCCTCGTATACGGGCGTATCCCGTGGGTCGCCCTCACTCTCGCACTCACCTTTAGCCTGTATGGGTTGATCAAAAAACTCGCCCCGCTTCCCGCTCTCCTCGGTCTGACCATCGAAACCAGCATCCTTTTCCTCCCCGCATTTCTATACCTGTATTACCAAAACTCAATCGGCAACAGCACCTTCCTGCACCTCAACCGCACCACAGACATCTTTCTCATCGGCGCAGGCATCATCACCACCCTCACCCTCTACATGTTCTCTGCCGCTGCCAAAACCTTAACGCTTACCATTATTGGGTTACTCGAATATATCGCCCCCACACTTGCCTTCCTCACTGGCATCATCCTCTACAAAGAACCCTTCGATATCTCACGCCTAATCGGATTCACCCTCATCTGGATCGCCCTCCTAATTCTCACGCTGGGTAATTTCCTCCCTGCCTCTTCCCAACAGGAAATTTAACCTGCTTCCTCTGACCTTCTTTCATTTTGAATTATTCTTCAAGCAGCGCTGAAATTCGCAGATAAAAATGGGGCCGTCCAAAAGGTGGACAGCCCCATAAGTGATTACCATAGTTTGTAAAAAAATTCTTGTATATACAGATCACTCCATCATGAATATTCGTACATCCAAAGTCTGGTCGCCATCTCCAGATCTCGACCCGCCAGCGCCCTCCAAGCCAGCGATAGTTCCAGGTCAAACAAATGACCTCCATTCAAGACAGACAGTTCATGGACACTCACATTTCTGGGGAGAAGTAACAAAGGTTGACACTCTGCAAATTGAGACAACCGGTTTTGTTTGCCGTCCTTAATTCGGCGTATATCGGCAGGCGAAAGCGGTGAAAAGATAATCTTTACACTGCTGTCACCAGATGTGCAGATCAAAGATTGAGGTTCTTCAAACATTTCAAGAACCTGTAATTTTAGATCATAGCCGCAAACTTTTGAGGCAGTCTTGTTGAGCCATCCCAAAGGATCGGTGACCTGAACATTTTGAGCCAGATGTTCACGTTTGATCTTCAAATCCTGAACCGCCCAAAGAACCACCTGTTCGCGCAGGCTGTCAATCGACTTTCTTTGTCGTTCATTTCCCATACTGATCAATGCTCCAAAAAAGATTACAGCGGACGCCACTACAATGGCAAGTAATATTTCCATTTTTTTTGATTTTCCTTTTCTTTTTTATTATTTGTTTTCTATCGAATTGTCTTTTGCTCGTGCCGACATGTCTTTAAACGTTTCGCCTAACCGTTTCAAAGCCTTGGGACGGGGGTCCACCACACTGGCAGATGCGATCACAATGAATAATCCCAGCAAGCCAATGATTTGCCAAAGCGGTAGAGAGGACCGAGCAGGTTCAGGTATTTCTTCTGACAGAGGAGTGATCAATACAAAAGTCGGTGTCGGCGGTTTTTGGGTCGCTACTGGCGTTATCGAAGGCATCAAAGTGCTGGTCGCTGTTGGAGATGGAGTCAGAGTGGCGGTCGATGTTGCCACCTCGGGGATCACGATCCTACCCGCATCCTGTCCACATAATCCATTCAAATCACATGCTACTGCCAGAACCGGGTATTCTCCAACTGGTGCCAATGTTCCATCCCCAAAGCGCCGATCCCATTTCACGAAATAGGAATTCCTGCCGGGATCAAAGTCCAACACCAACTCCTTCCAACGCTTTTGCGGATCACGGATCGTTACTTGGATGCTGGCAATCGGAAAGTGATTGGGGGAAACCTTCAGAGTTCCGTTCTCCCAAATCCACCACCATTCTGTGATGGATACGGCGGGCGGCGCATTGTCCACAGTCAACGCAATCGAAACCAAATCGCCAACATTGCCAGCGCGATCCCTGCCACGCATCTGGATGGCGTATTCGCCATTGGGCACTTCACCGGAATGCCAGATGTAAGACCAGCCATCTCCTGCGCTCATCGAGACTGCCTGCCAGGTATTTCCTCCGTCAACCGAGACTTCACCTCCATCCGGACCGGACATGCCATCTACCAAACTTCCAGCGAAGCGTACATCACCCTGCACAACCTCACCATTAGAATGGGATGTGATTTGAGCGACCGGAGGAACCGTATCTATACGGATTACTCTGGATGCTGTCACTTCATTTCCAGCCACATCCCTGGCGTGGATCAAGGCAGCATGTGACCCATCTGTGAAGTGCATCGGTGGAGTGACCCAACTTGCTCCACCATCAGCGCTTGCCAGCAGGGATGAAAGTCCAGAGATCACATCTGTTGCCGTAGCAGACAAGTCCACTTCCGAGATGTGCCAGCCATTCCTGCCATCAACAGGCGGAAGGCTGACTTCAAGATCAGGTGGCGTCCCATCCCGCTGCCATGTGGATAAACCACTGGCGGTCCGCCCACTGGTTGAAGTCACAGTGTAGTTGGCTGTACCAGTTCCCTCTGGTAAAGGCAAGTCACAGGAATCTCCACATGTAAACGGTACTCCGTTCAAATCACCGGCGATGGTCACGTCAAACCCCTGCGGATCACCGGCAGAGAGTTCCAGAGTCTCATTCCCTCGGCACCAACCGGCATCGCCCCACCGATCACAAACCACAACTCCTGTAATTTGCGGCGGCAGCGGCGTCGGTGTGGGCGATGGGGTATTGGTATAGGTCGCCGTGGGTGTAAACGTCAGGGTCGGCGTGAAGGTCAAGGTTGGCGTCAGACTGGGTGTAAAGGTTGCTGTCGGCGTGCGAGTTATGGTCGGTGTGAACGTGGGTGTCCGCGACGGGGTGGGTGTGGCAGTGGACGGCGGACCGATGTATTCCACGTCGATGGAACGAAAATCCACATATCCACCGGACGCGGTTAAAGACCATGAACGACATCCTGACGGAACAGCAATCGCCATACTCACAAACCCTGGGAGTCCAGAGCCTGTTTGCAAGTACCATGTATCCACAGAGGAACATGCCCGCAACACGGCATTGCCCACACTTGAGTCAGGCGTAAAACCGACCATGATCTCGAAGTATGAAACATCACGGTCAAAGGAACCGCTGGCAACGCCGCCATTCCCCAGTCGTGTGACCCACTCGGAACAATTGGAACCACAAAATGTTCCACCTTCCTCAGG
>CAILWD010000505.1 GCA_903837815.1 uncultured Chloroflexota bacterium
ATGCTGACCAGCCCAACGGGCAGAATCGGCACCCCGCTTTGGACGGCGATGAATGCGGCGCCGGGCCGGGCGGGACGAAGAACCGTCGCCCAGTTACCTGCTTCGGGAAAGATTCCCAGCACCCCGCCGCGATTCAGAATTGCAACCGCAGCCTTGAGTGAATCCGCCGCGCCCGTCCCCCGGTAGAGCGGATGGTATCCCCAAAGGGTCGGGATAACCTTCGACCAGAGCGGCGCGTGAGGCAGGTCGGCGCCGCCGAGGAATTCGATTTGCCACGGCGAAAAACGCACGAAACAAACGGGATCGATGAAACTGAAATGGTTGCCCGCCACCATCAGCGGACCGGACTTGGGCAGGTTTTCCAGCCCGGTGATTTCGAGGCGGGTCAATGCGCCGAAGGCGGGAACCGAAAGCGCCTGCAAGATCATCCGCAGGAGTTTTCGCCCCGGGTTAGTGTATTCACTCTCCGTGGTCATCTCAGTCCGCGCTGACGTATTCCACGGCAGACTGGCGGGTGCGGGCTTCGTTGAGAGTCAGCAGGATGAGCAAACCCACCACGAGGAAGACCGCCATCGAAACGATGCTGGCGCGCAACCCGAACTGCTCGGCGGCGGCGGACGCATAGCCCTGAGTCTGGAACCAGTTCGACATGCGAAACGCAAGCGCGCCGAACAGGGTGGGGCCGATAAACGAAGTGGATTTGCCCGCGACGGCGAAGAAGGAGAAGAACTCGGCGCTCTTGCTTGGCGGCGCGAACAGCCCGGTCATCGTGCGGCTGATGGACTGCACCCCGGTCAACGCGAAGCCAGCCACTGCACCGATGATGAAGTAGCCGAAAAGGGTCTGGTTGAAAATCATCCAGATGACGGCGGCGGTCATCATCAAAATGGCGGCGATCAGGGTCTGCTTGAAGCCGTATTTCTCGCCCCAGATGCCGAAGACGTAGGCGCCGATGGCGCTGGTCACCTGCACGATGATCATGAAGATGATGAGTTGGGTCTGGTTCATGCCGTACAGCACCGCGCCGATAATGGCGGCAAAGTTCAATGCCATCAAGATGCCGTCGTTGTAGATCAAAAAGGCGATGATGAATTTGATGAATCCGCGAAACTGCCTGACCGCCATGAACGTGGAACGGATGCGGCGGAACGCCAGCGAGAGGTAATTCTCCCCGGCGGGCAGGGGCTTGCCCTCGCGGCTTTCACGCACCCACAAAAAGAGCGGGATGGTCGCCAGCGCGAAGAACAAGGCGGTGAAAACGAAGGAACCGCGCACCACCAGCGGGTTGCTCTTGGTCAACACAATCGGCGGCAGGATGAGCAACAGACAGGCGATACCGCCGAGAGAGCCGAATGCCCAGCCGTTGCCGGAGACGCGCCCCATTTCACTGGGAGTCGCCACATCCATCAGCAGGGCGTTATAGAAGACCTGTCCGCCGCGATAGCCGACTTCGGCGAGGATGAAGAATAACATGCCGGTGAAAATATCGCCTTCCTGCACGAAGAAGAGCAAGCCGGTAAACAGCCAGGAAAGGGTGGAAAACACAAAGAGAAAACGTTTCTTGGATGCCGCGTGATCGGCGATGGTTCCCAAAATGGGCGTCAGGACCGCCACAACCAGCATGGCGATTCCCAAAGAAAGCCCCCAAAGGCGTGAGCCTTCCGCTCCGCCTGCCACCTTCCCCTGAAAATAAGCGGAATAAACCGCCAATAAGACCACAGCCGCATAGGCTGAGTTGCCGAAGTCAAACCAATACCAGCCCCATTGCGCCCGCGAACGAGCCTGCCCTGAATTTTGCATACATCCTCTTCACATAATGGATTTTTCACACAAAACTTCCCCAGGCTGCATGAAGTGGTGGACAATTCAAACCTGTTGAATTTTGTGCGACGGCAATTCTACCAAATCAAAACATGGAACACGGGCAAGAGAAAAAGGTTGTGCGAAAATCCATCCCAACCCCGCCGGCAAGGTAAAATTGGGAGCGCGAATTCGAGCAACACTCTGTTACCGAATGATACGCCAGCCCATGAGCCCAACCTCCATCTACCTCCACATCCCCTTCTGCAAACACCGCTGCGCCTACTGCGACTTCAACACCTACGCAGGTCAGGAGAGTTTGATTCCGGAGTATGTGAATGCGCTCATTCGGGAGATTGAACAAGTCAGCGAGTCAGCGAATCAGCGAGTCGATGTTCACACGATTTTCTTCGGCGGCGGGACTCCCTCCCTGCTGACCGCGCCCCAATTTGATTCCATCCTTCGAGCCTTGCGCCACGCCTTTGCCTTGACCGCTGACGCGGAGATCAGCATCGAAGCCAATCCCGGCACGCTCAATCTCCAAAAGTTGGAAGACCTGCGCAAAACTGGAATCAATCGCATCAGCCTCGGCGTCCAGTCCGCAAATACCGAAGAGTTGCGGATGTTGGAACGCATCCACGATTTTTTTACCGTCATCCAGTCTGTTTCCGACGCCAGAAAAGCAGGCTTCGATAACCTGAATTTGGATTTGATCTACGGTCTGCCTGAGCAAACGCTTGAGTCATGGAAAACGACTCTCGCCCGCGTCATTGACCTGCACCCCGAACATATCTCCGCCTACGCCCTAACCCTCGAACACGGCACGCCGTTCGGGAAATGGTCATCCAAAGGCTTGCTCCCCATCCCCGACTCCGATCTCGCCGCCGAGATGTACGAACACACCGAAGAGTTTTTGGATGCAAACGGGTATGTACATTACGAGATTTCGAATTGGGCAAAAGATGTCGAAAGTCAAAAGTCGAAAGTCGAAGAACAGACCTTTGACCTTAGACTTTCGACTCCTTCGTTTGCCTGCAAACATAATTTACAATACTGGCGATCCCTCCCCTACCTCGCCTTCGGCGCAGGCGCGCATGGGTATGCCAATGGCTACCGATATTCGAATATGTTGCGGATCAAAACATACATTGACCGCCTTACCAATTCCCAATCCACTAATTTACCATTTCCCCTCACCCCTGCCGCCGTCAACCACCACAAACAAACTCAACAAGATGACATTTCCGATTACATGATCAACAACCTAAGGTTGACTCAGGTTGGGGTCGCTGAATCAGATTTCAGGGAGAGGTTTGGGGTCGGTCTGCTCGATGTGTTTGGAAAAGAAGTCGAAGAGTTAATCCGCTTGGGGCTGCTTGAAAAGCAGACTTCCGAAGTCTCGGAGACTTCGGAAGTCTATCGTCTTACCAAACGCGGCAGGCTGTTGGGGAATCAAGTCTTCGTCAAGTTTGTCTAACCCCATCAAAAAGACCTCCAAGTCACCGACTCGGAGGTCTTCCTTTTCATTGATTACTGATTACTGCCTTACTTCTTCTTCGCAACCTTCTTAACCGCTTTCTTGACAACTTTCTTAGCGGCAGGCTTCTTGGCTACAACTTTCTTCACAGCAGCCTTGGGAGCAGGCTTGACGGCATGGTCAAGAGCCGCATGGGCAGCCGCGAGGCGGGCAATCGGCACGCGGAAGGGCGAGCAGGAAACGTAGTTGTTGCCGATCATGAAGCACCATTCGACAGAGTTCGGGTCGCCGCCGTGTTCGCCGCAGATACCCACTTCGAGGTTCGGGCGGGTGGCGCGTCCGTCGTTGATCGCCATCTGCATCAGCTTGCCGACGCCGGCGCGGTCAATCGTCTGGAAGGGATTGGGTCCGAGAATGCCCTGTTCCTGATAAGTGATGAGGAAGTTGCGTTCGGCGTCATCACGGGAATAGCCGTAGGTCATCTGGGTTAGATCGTTGGTGCCGAAGGAGAAGAACTCAGCCTTCGAGGCGATTTCGCCAGCGGTGGCGGCAGCGCGCGGAATTTCGATCATCGTGCCGAATTTATATTCGAACTTGATGTTCTTTTCGCTCATGACTGCGGAGGCGATGCGCTCCAAGCGGGGTTGAATCCACTCGAGTTCCTTGACCGTACCCGTGAGCGGGATCATCACTTCGGGCTTGACGG
>CAILWD010000506.1 GCA_903837815.1 uncultured Chloroflexota bacterium
CCCGCCCGTGACTTTGTAGTTTCTGTCGGCAATCAAACCATCACCATCCGTTCGGCGGCGGCGACGGTTGGCGGGGTTTTGGCTGAGGCGGGCGTCCCACTCGTCGGGTTGGACACCAGCCTCCCGCCAGAGAGCGAAGCGCCTCCCGCCGATGGACAAATCCGCGTGGCGCGAGTCCGCGAAGCGTTCGAAGTCACGCTTGAGTCGATCCCCTTCGAAGAGGAAGTGACCTATTCGCCCGATGTGCCGTTTGGTCAATCCGAAACCGTCCAGCCCGGCGTGGAAGGTATCGCGATGATCCGCGAGCGCATCCGCTATGAAGACGGCGTGGAAGTAAAACGAGAGAGAGAAGATAAAACCACCCTGCGCGAGCCGCAGACTCGCATTGTGCAAAGCGGCGAAAAGATTGTGCTTTCGCCCGTGGGCGGCGACATCCCCTACGAATACTGGTACGCCACGGAGATGTATGCCTCGGTTTATTCGCCTTGCGCCAGCGGGACGGGCGGTTGTTCGTATGGAACCGCCAGCGGCGCGCGCGCCGGTTATGGGATTGTGGCGGTGGATTATTCGATTTATAGTTATCTTGCCGGGATGAAGGTGTATGTCCCCGGTTACGGCGTGGCGACCATCGGCGATACGGGCGGCGGACCCATCATCGAAACGGCGTTCGGTGTGCCGCGCACCAAATGGATCGACCTCGGTTTCGACGACGGTCAGATTGTGGATATGACAGGCTGGGTGAAGGTATACTTCCTCGCGCCCGCGCCTGCGGAGATTCCGTATTTTTTGAAATGATTTTTCGCCCTGAGCGCAGTCGAAGGCGTTTGCATCTGTTGCGCTTCAACTACGCTCAGCGCGGAGTACACACATGACCAAAACACAAAAAACCATTCTCGCCATTCTCGGCACCTTCACGGTGATGTTTTTCGGCGGGGCAGTTGGCTATGTCTGGACAACCTACCGCGCCTTCGCCACCAAGCCGCTGGGCCCCGCCATTCCTGTTGTCACACAAGCCATGCCCCCCGTTTGGACAGTCACGCCCGGCACGCCTTCAGATACGGCGATGCTTGTACCAACCCTCCCCTACCCCACCAACACGCCTGAACCTTTATGCGGCGGACCCAGCACAATGAACATCCTTGCCATTGGTTCAGACCGGCGTTCAGACGATTATATTTACGGAAATAGTGACATCATACGCGTGGTGCGCGTGGACTTTATCACCCCTAAAGTTACAGTGCTGGCATTCCCACGCGACTTGTGGGTTGAAATTCCTTATATCGCAGATAACCTCAACGGTTTCGATCACGGAAGACTTAATCAAGCGTATTTGTACGGTCAACCCGGCGACGGCTTCGCCTATTGGGACGACCCAAGCCAGGGGCCCGGTCTGCTGGCGCTGACCCTCAACCTGAACTTCGGCGTCAACATAGACCATTATCTCGCCGTCAACATGCGTACCTTTGAAAAGGTGATCAATGCCATTGACGGCATTACCGTCAATGTGCCAGACCTGGAAACTGCGTACAACACTGGCTTGAAGATAGGCAAGCATCAACTGAACGGCGCACAAGCGCTCAAAGTTGCACGCAATCGAACGCAAGGCGCAGTGTTTGAGCGCACCAGCAACCAAAACCTCATCCTTTGCGCAATGCGTGAAAAAGTTCTCAGTCCAAATATTGTCACGCAAATCCCCGCACTGATCGAGTCGTTTAAGGATAATATCCAAACCGACTTCACCCCCGACCAACTAAGCCAACTCGCCTGCCTCGGTACCAAACTGCCAGTGGAAAACATCGCCTTCGCCAATTTTCCCAAAGAACTTCTCAAAGAGGATGTCAGGGTTTTTGAAGACCCCGCCTATCCAAACGGGCTTTTTACCACTGCGGCAGATTTCAACATCCTGCGCGATTACGTGACCAAATTCCAGGCTGGAACCTGGCCCCAGACCGAGTCATCCACCGCCGAAGCCGAGACCGAAGCGGAAGAAGCGTCCTCCTCCTTTTGCCCGTAAGAGCGTTTAGAAAATTCTCATTTTTAGTTGGAAAGAACCCGTAGTTTTATTGGTTGCGTCGCTCATACTCTCATGCACCCCTTAAGCCATATTCAGCGGGCGTTTATCTTGCCGAATATAATAATGGTTACATTCTCCCAAGTGAAAGCGCGGACTGGTTGGGCAACCAGTCCGCGCTTTGCTTTTAAGCGGTCACCTGCGACAACGGCCAGGTCGGCAGAACGTCGATATCCAACCCTGAAACATGCCCCAGCGCAAAGCGATAATATCCTGCCGAGGCGATCATGGCAGCGTTGTCGGTGCAGAGGGAAAGCGGCGGAATGTGAACAGGGAATTCGGTCTGCGCACGGAAGGTCTGACGCAGGGCGCGGTTGGCAGAGACTCCGCCCGCCACGAGGATTTGCTTCGCGCCAAATTCACGCGCGGCATCCATCGTCTTTTTAAACAGCACATCCACCACCGCCTTTTGGAAAGACGCCGCCAGGTCATGCACGGGCAGATGTCCGCTCTTCTTTTTCAGTTCGCGCACTTCGTACAAGACAGCCGTCTTCAAGCCGCTGAACGAAAAGTCGTATGTCCCTTCGAGCCAGGCACGGGGGAAGTTGAAACGTCCCACCTCGCCTTCCTCGGCGGCTTTCTGGATGGCAGGTCCGCCGGGGTAGCCAAGCTCGATGAGGCGGGAAACTTTATCGAAAGCCTCACCAGCCGCATCGTCCAGGGTGGAGCCAAGGCGTTGATAAGTCAGGTGGTCGGTCATCAGGTTCAGTTCGGAATGTCCGCCGGAGACGAGGAGCACCATCAGCGGGAATTGCGGCTCAGGCGGAATTGTGTCGCCGGCTTCGTACACCCAGGCCGAATATAGGTGACCTTCGAGGTGGTTGACTCCCACCAGCGGCAGACCAGCGCCGAGGGCGAGTCCCTTTGCCATGTTCATCCCGACCACCAGCGACCCCGCAAGGCCGGGCCCCTGCGTGACGGCAATCGCGTCGATGTCTTTCAGCGTGAGATGCGCCTGCGCGAGAGCCTGCTCTACCACGGGGGTGATGCTCAACACGTGCTGGCGCGAAGCCACTTCGGGGTACACGCCGCCATAACGGGCGTGGATTTCCATCTGCGAGGCAACCACCGAAGAAAGCATGGCGCGTCCATTTTCAACAATGGCGCAAGCGGTTTCGTCGCAGGAAGATTCAATGGCAAGAATACGGGCGGGTTTTAAGTCAGTCATCTTTTACTCCATACTTGTCTACTTGCTCCACCTTTTCATCGGCAGGACAAAGTCATAGGGATAATCGGCGAGGATTTCCATCTTCCCGTCGGGACGCACCCAGTAGGTATCTTCGATGCGGAAGCCCATGCCTTTTTCGGGATAATACAAGCCCGGCTCAGAGGTGACGACGACGCCGGGGACAAGCCTGTGGTCATCTCCGACCAGCAATCCGCTGAAAGGTCGCTCGTGGATGTTTAATCCCACGCCATGTCCCAAACTGTGAACGTAACCCTCCACCGGCGCTTTGGTGTTAAGCTGGGATTTGTGCCCTTTGGATTCAAAATACTCGCAAGTCATTTGCTGATAATTTCGGAACGGCGTGTTCAGGTCAAAATTATCCTTAACTTTATCGTAAATTTCCTTCACCTGATCGAAGAGTTCCTGCGCTTCGGGTGTGGCATAGCCAAGACTCCAAGTGCGGGTGAAATCATAGTAGTAGCCGCCACCCGCTTCGGCAGGATAAATGTCGAAGACGATGGTCTGACCAAGGCGCATCAAGTCTTTCGGGTTGCCAGAGGAGTGCGGCACGCCCGCATCACGCCCGATGGCGAAGATAAAACCCGAAGGCAGTTCCGCGCCGCGCTCCGCAACCCACAAGCGAATCTTTGCGTGGACGTCGCCCACAGTCAGCGGGGAGCCGTCTTCGTTGAGCAACACTTCATCATCGCGGACATCGCAGACGGTGAGAAACTCCTTCACCTTGCCCACGACCTCGGTTGTGATTTTTCCCATGCGGCGGACGCGATTCACCTCGTTTTCGTCCTTCGTTTCCATCGCCTTCATAAAGATGGAATCCTCCCGCGCCTCGCCGATAAATTCGATTTCGGGCATCAGGTCATTGAAATGGGTTAACATGCCGAAGATCGCGCTCAGGTCGTAAAACCCGTACACACCCACCCGCCCCGAAGTAACGCCCGCGTCTTTGAGCATCAATTCCAGGCGAAAGGCGGCAGCCAGCAAACCATCACGGTTCGCCTTTTCGAACAGGGCTACGGTGTCATACTCACTGTATGGCATCAACCTCAAACCGCTCTTTGCCGCCTCGTCCCTTTCCATGTCGCCAAAGAAGTAGATCGATTCTTCGCCGCGCTTCTTGATGATGGTTGCATGGCTGACATGTCCGCCGCCGGTCAGGTAGGTCATCGGCGGGTTGTTTTCGGCGTGTCCGAAGACAATGAATGCGTCCATGTTTCTGGCTTGCATGAGTGCATCGAGTTCTGATTTCATCGGTTTCCTTTATGATTTACCAGTTACCAATTACGAGTTAAGAGTGTTCTTCAATCCAACGAGCAAAGCCCCTTCCTGTTCAGGAGGGACGGTGCGCGGGTCGAGCAGGACTTTGTCGTTTGCGGTGCGGGCGATGACCGGCGGGTTTTGAGTGCGGAGTTTCTTGAGGAATTTCTCAGGCGACTCGACCGTCAGCGAGAGCAAAAATGTCGGGAAGGATTCATCGGGCAGACTGCCTCCGCCCACAGTGGATTCCCCTTCGATGACTTGCCCCTGCCCCAGTTCCTGCCGCCAGGCTTCCGCCCGCCCCCAAATCTGTTTCGGCGTCAGCGACATCATCTTCAAGATGGGGATTTCTCGCTCCGCTTCGTCTTTGAGATAGTGCAGCAGCGTGGCAGTGACTCCTGCCAGACAAGTCTTGTCTGCGCGGACGGCGCGCGCCAGCGGATGTTTTTTGATCTTATCCAGCAGTTCCTTTTTGCCGACGATGATTCCCGCCTGCGGACCGCCCAACAATTTGTCGCCAGAGAAGCAGACCACGTCCGCGCCCGCCGCGAGAGATTCCTGCACAGTCGGCTCGTGGACAAGCCCATATTTCGCGGTGTCGTACATCGCACCGGAGCCGAGGTCATCGATGAAGATCGAACCCGCCTTGTGGGTCAGGTCAACAATTTCTTTCAATTCAGGTTCGGCGGTAAAGCCGACAATCTTGAAATTGGAGCGATGGGCGCGCATGACCAGTCCGCCCTCTTGCAAGGCTTCTTCGTAATCTTGCAAATGGACTTTGTTGGTCGTGCCGATCTCCGCCAGTTTTGCGCCCGATTGTTTCATCACGTCGGGGACACGGAACCCGCCGCCGATTTCCACCATTTGCGAACGTGAGATGATGACCCGCTTTCGATTCGCCAGCGCAGACAAAACCAGCAGCACCGCCGATGCGTTGTTGTTGACCACAACCGCCGACTCCGCGCCCGTCAGCTTTTGCAAAACCGATTCGGCGTGGATCAGCCTCGAGCCGCGCGCTCCTTTTTCGAGGTCGTATTCGAGGGTGGAATAGCCGCGGGCAACCATGTCCATCGCACGGATGGTCGCATCGCTCAGGGGGGCGCGTCCCAGGTTCGTGTGCAGGATCACACCCGAAGCGTTGATTACAGGCCGAAGCGTCGGCTTGAGCCAGGCGTCGAGCAGGGAATCCACCTGAGAGAGGATCAAACCATGCAAAGGCAGGGAGGTAATTTCCCCGGCAAGAAAACGAGAGCGGATTCCCGCCAGCGTCTGACGAATGGCGGAAAGAGTCAAAGGCCTGCCGTGTTGTGCGATCAATTCGGCGGCAGACTGGGTCTGCAAAAGTTCGTCAACAGAGGGAAGGTCACGAAGGGTCATCATCGGAAATCAAAGGGGGGACTCTGTTTGCCTTTTCGCGCAAACGGATAAAATATTCGATTGCAATCAGACCTCCAGCCAGACCGAGGATCACGTAAAGGCTGACGAGGCGTCCCAATTGGAGCCACACAAGTGTGGCAGCATATACGCCAAACCACAGCGCCTGCCGCACGATGACGTTCGGCATCGCAGGAGGTTCGGATGGAAAGCGGCGGTGAAAAAAATACACAGCCGGCAGCGCTGTGCCGGTCAATGCCATGATGCCGAGGGCAAAGAACCCCCAACGCGCCCACACAAAAGGCAGCGAGTAAAAAAGCAAGGCGGCAATTCCGCCCCAACCGATAAGCAGGAGCGCGAGGACGGATACCAGGTAACTTCGGAAGGTTGGCTGGGAAGTCATTGGCTGCATTATACTTTGAAAGACTGCATGAAGAACAAAGAACGGGATGCACTAAAAAGTTGTTAGGCATGGAGTCCAAAGTCTCCTGACTTTGGATGCAAAATCTGGAGATTTTGCCGCCCATCTAAAAACAATTGAGCGCTCCCAAAGAACAAAGGAGGCTGTAATGCTGGTTTCAGATGCCATTCGGACAAAACGCGCCGTGCGTAAATTTCAAGACACTCCCCTGCCGAATGATGTGGTGCGGGCGATTTTGAATGCGGGGCGCAGGTCGCAGTCATCGAAGAACAATCAGGCCTGGCAGTTCATCGCCGTCCATGACAAAGCCACGCTGAAAGCATTGTCTCAGTGCGGCGAGTGGGCGGGGCACATTGCAGGCGCGGCGTTGTGCGTGGCGATTCTCACTCCCGAACCGACGGAGAAATTCCAGACGATGTTCGACGCAGGTCAGGCGGCGGCATTCATGCAACTGGCAGCCTGGGAATTGGGAATCGGCTCGTGCCCGGCTTCGATCTACGAGCCAGAAAAGGCACGGGAGATTTTGAGTTTCCCGCCCGAATGGCATCTGCGGATTGCGCTTTCATTCGGGATTCCGCTGGACGAGGAAAAATTATCCACGCCACCGAAGAAGGGCGGGCGCCGGGCGCTTGAGGAAGTCGTACATTGGGACAAATGGTGATGGGGCTCCTGCATCATTTCCAACAATCAGGAATAAGCGTGGTTTTTAATAATTGAACCGCTGAAACATGCTATAAAAGAGATGGGGAAATTAAACGAATATGCGTGTCAAATCATCAGATGGAGGCTGCCTGTGTACCAGCGAATTCTTGTCCCGTTGGATGGCTCGACCTTATCGGAAGCGGTATTACCGCACGCGGAAAGACTCGCCCGCGCATTGAACGCGGAAATCGTTCTCCTGCACGTGGATGCCAGCCCCGCGCCCACATTTGATCCTCATGAATCGCCGCTTGCACCTGAACCGGAAGAGGTCAAGATTATGCGCGCAGACGAAAAACATTATCTGAAAGTCCTATGCATCAAACTGGAAAACGAAGGCTTGCGCGTCACCTATTTGCTCCGCGATGGGATGGTTGCGGAAGCCATCATGGAGGCGGCGGAAATCGAACAAGCCGACCTGATCGCCATGTCCACGCACGGGCGGACGGGGTTGCTTCGGTTGTTGCTTGGCAGTGTAGCTGAACAGGTGGTGCGTCAATCGAAAATCCCTGTCATGCTCATTCGCCCGACCAAAGAGGAAATAGAACAAGCCCTGAAATAGATCAAGCGCCGGCAAGGCGCTTTTTCTTTCAGACGGAATTGGGGATGAAAGCCGGATTCCTTTCAAACCTACAAGAATATGATAAAAAGGGCTAAAATAGCCGCCATCATCAAAAAGCTGGATTCGGGAGACACACATGTCAAAGGAGAGCAAACAAATGGAAGGCGAAGTCTATTACCCGTCGGAGGAAGTATTGGGGCAGGCGCGACTCAAGGATTGGGACGCCCTCGCCGACAAGGCGCGCAAAGACCTGCAAGGTTTCTGGGCTGACGAAGCCTCGGAACTGGAATGGTACAAGAAGTGGGACAAGGTACTGGACGATGCCAAGGCGCCCTTCTTCAAATGGTTTGTGGGCGCAAAGACCAACATCGTTCACAATGCCATCGACCGTCACTTGAAAACGCATCGCAAGAACCAGCTTGCCCTGATTTGGGAGAGCGAAGACGGCAAAGATCACCGCACGTTTTCGTATTTCGCAATGAATCGCGAAGTCTCGCGCATGGCTAACATCATCAAGTCGATGGGCGTGACCAAGGGCGACCGCGTCACCATCTACATGGGACGTGTGCCGGAGATCGTCTTCGCCATGCTTGCCTGCGCCAAAGTCGGTGCAATCCATTCGGTGGTCTTCGGGGGCTTCTCTGTAGATTCGCTCCAAAGCCGCATCGATGACAGCCAGTCCAAACTCATCATCACCGCCGACGGCTCCTACCAGAACGGCAAAGTCGTTGAGTTGAAGAAGATGGTGGACGACGCCGTCAAGCACTGCCCCAGCGTGGAAAACATCATCGTCGTCAAACGCACCGACCAACCCGTCAGCATGGAAGCCGGGCGCGACCACTGGTATCACGACATGTGCGCGCTGCCCATCGCCAACGGTAAATGTCCAACCGAAGTGCTCGACGCGGAAGACCCGCTCTTCATCCTCTACACATCGGGGTCAACGGGCAAGCCGAAAGCCATTTTGCACACGCACGGCGGATACATGGTCGGCACATACACCACGATGAAATACGCTTTCGATGTACGCGACGATGACCGCTGGTGGTGTACCGCCGACCCAGGCTGGATCACGGGGCATTCGTACATCGTCTATGGCCCGATGATCAACGGCGCGACCTCCATGCTCTTCGAAGGCGGGCCAACCTTCCCCTACCCCAATCGCTGGTGGCAGATTGTCGAACGCTACGGCATCACGATTTTCTACACCGCGCCAACCGCCATCCGCGGATTGATGCGCTTCGGCGAAGCCTGGCCCAACAAACACGACCTCTCCTCCCTGAGATTGCTTGGCTCCGTCGGCGAGCCGATCAACCCTGAAGCGTGGAAGTGGTATCACCGCGTCATCGGCAAGGAGAAGTGCCCGATCATCGATACGTGGTGGCAGACGGAAACCGGTCACTTCATGATTACACCCACTCCCAGCGTGCCGCTCAAGCCCGGTTCTGGAACCCGACCCTTCTTCGGGCAGGAAGCCGAGATCGTGGACGAGCATGGCAACCCCGTCCCCGATAATACGGAAGGTTATCTCACGTTGAAGAATCCGTGGCCCGGCATGTTGCGCACCATCTACGGCGACGATGAACGCTACGTCAACCAATACTGGTCGAAGTATCCGGGGCGCTACACCACCGGTGATTCGGCCAAGCGCGACTCGGACGGCTACTTCTGGATCATCGGGCGCGTGGACGATGTGATCAAAGTTTCGGGGCATCGCCTTGGAACGGCGGAGATCGAATCCGCGCTGGTCAGTCACCCGGCTGTGGCGGAAGCGGCAGCAATCGGTTTGCCGCATGAAGTCAAAGGGACGGCGATCCACACTTTCGTGCTCCTGCGACGGGGCTTTGAAGCAAGCCCCGATTTGGCAGAAGAATTGCGCCAGCATGTCGCCACCCACATGGGACCCATCGCTCGGCCCGAAGATGTCAAGTTCCTCGATAAACTCCCCAAGACCCGCTCCGGCAAGATCATGCGTCGTGTGTTGAAAGCCCGCGCACAGGGACTTCCCGAAGGCGACATTTCGACCCTGGAAGAATAAAGCGATCTGCAACCGTCAACACCCCCAAAGACTCAAGAAGCCTTTGGGGGTGTTTTATTTGAGAGGGGAAAATGAAAACGAAAGCACCAACGAAAGACATTGAAAATGTGGAATCAAATTCATGATATTTCACATGCAAAATAAGTGACATGTTCGGGTATGACGGCTATTTTTGTGCCTTATAATCAATTCGCTTTGAGTCTTGTTTCACAAGCAAAATCTTTTCATCATTTCACCGCAAAGCGGTATACCGAGAGGAATATTATGACACCAGCTACCCCGCAGAATAATCAAGGTTGGTCGCATCTCGACCCAGCCCAGGACATCTACCAATACACGGCAAACCCCCTAAAGAGTATCTTCGCCCCCAAGAACATCGCCGTCATCGGCGCGACCGAGAAGGAAGGCAGCGTCGGGCGCACCATCCTCTGGAACCTGATCAGCAGCCCGTTCGGCGGCGCTGTTTTCCCGATCAACCCGAAGCGCCCCAGCCTGTTGGGCATCAAAGCCTACCCCAGCATCAAAGACGTCCCCGATAAGGTTGACCTCGCTGTCATCGTCACCCCCGCCACCAGCATCCCCGGCCTGATTGCCGAATGTGTGGAAGTCGGCGTCAAGGGCGCCATCGTCATCTCGGCGGGCTTCAAGGAAGTCGGGCCCGAAGGCGTGGAACTCGAACGCCAACTGCTCGAAAACGCCCGCAAAGGCGGGATGCGCGTCGTGGGCCCCAACTGCCTCGGCGTGATGAGCCCCGTCAGCGGCATCAACGCCACCTTCGCAGCCGGTATGGCGCGCAAGGGCAACGTAGCCTTCATCAGCCAATCGGGCGCGCTCTGCACCGCCGTGTTGGACTGGTCGTTCAAGGAAGATGTCGGCTTCTCGCACTTCGTTTCCGTCGGCTCGATGCTCGACGTAGACTGGGGCGACCTCATCTACTACCTGGGCGATGACCCGCACACCGACAGCATCGTGATTTACATGGAAACCATCGGCGACGCCCGCTCCTTCATCTCCGCCGCGCGCGAAGTCGCCACCAGCAAGCCGATCATCGTCATCAAGCCCGGACGCACCGAAGGCGCCGCCCGCGCCGCCGCATCCCACACCGGTTCACTCACCGGCTCGGATGAAGTCCTCGAAGCAGCCTTCCGCCGCGCCGGCGTTTTGCGCGTGGAACGCATCAGCGAAATCTTCTCGATGGCCGAAGTGCTCGGACGCCAGCCCCGCCCCAAGGGTCCGCGCCTGACCATTTTGACCAACGCAGGCGGCCCCGGCGTGCTTGCCACCGATACCCTGATCACCACCGGCGGCGAACTGGCAGAAGTCTCCAAGGAAACGATGGACAAACTCAGCGAGTTCCTGCCCGCTTCCTGGAGCCACAACAATCCCATCGACATCATCGGCGACGCCAGCCCCGACCGCTACGCCAAGTCGCTCGAAGTTGCGGCTCAGGACGATAACAGCGACGGTCTGCTCGTCATCCTGACCCCGCAAGCCATGACCGATCCCACCGCCACAGCCGAGTCACTCAAGGCGTACGCCAAGAGCTACGATAAGCCGATTTTGGCTTCCTGGTCGGGCGGCAAGGAAGTCGCCGCGGGCGAGGCCATCCTCAACAAGGCCGGCATCCCCACCTTTGAATATCCCGACGACGCCGCACAGGCATTCACCTACATGTGGCAATCCACGTCGAACTTGAACAGCCTCTATGAGACCCCCAGCCTGGCGGACGAAGACGGCACGGCAATCGACCGCGAGAAGGCTCAAGCCATCATCGATCATGTCCGCGAGACCGGGCGCGACCTGCTGACCGAAGCCGAATCGAAGCAACTGCTTGCGGCGTACGGCATCCCCACCACCCCGACCCTGATCGCAACCAAAGCCAAAGAAGCCGGTAAGATGGCGGCGGAACTGGGCTTCCCGGTGGTCGTCAAACTACACTCCGAGACCATCACCCACAAGACCGACGTGGGCGGCGTGAAACTCAACCTGCAGACCGCAGCCGAAGTGGAAAAAGCTTTCAAGGAAATCGAAAAGTCGGTGACGGAGAAAGCCGGCGCGGAACACTTCCTCGGCGTGACCGTCCAACCCATGGTCAAGGTCGAAGGCTATGAACTCATCATCGGTTCCAGCATCGACCCGCAGTTTGGACCCGTGTTGCTCTTCGGCACCGGCGGACAACTGGTCGAAGTCTTCAAAGACCGCGCCCTCGGCCTGCCCCCGCTCAACACCACACTCGCCCGCCGCATGATCGAACGCACCAAGATCTACAAAGCCCTCAAGGGTGTGCGCGGACGCAAGCCCGTGGACATCGATGCGCTCGAAAAATTGATGGTACGCTTCAGCCAGTTGGTTGCCGAACAGCGCTGGATCAAGGAACTGGACATCAACCCGTTGATCGCCTCACCCGACGGCTTGATGGCATTGGACGGACGCGTGGTGTTGCACAGCAAAGACACCAAGGAAAGCGCCCTGCCGAAGCTGGCCATCCGTCCCTATCCGAGCAAGTACATCACCACCTGGACAACCAAGAAGAACAAAAAGGTCACCATCCGCCCGATCCGCGCGGAGGACGAACCCCTCATGCGCTGCTTCCACGAGACGCTTTCAGACCGCTCCGTGTACCTGCGCTACCTCTCCCCGATGCTGCTCAGCCAGCGCGTGACCCACGAACGCCTTGCGCGCGTCTGCCACAGCGATTACTCGCGCGAGATCGTGTTGGTGGTCGAAGCGGACGAGAACGCCGGGCGCTGCATCTCCGCCGTCGGACGCTTGAGCAAGTTCCGCGGCGAGGACGAGGATGCCCGCATCAGCCTGCTGGTGAGCGATAACTTCCAGGGCGAAGGCATCGGTCTGGAACTGACCAAACGCCTGATCGAGGTCGCGAAGCAGGAAAAGATCAAGAAGATCATCGCGGTCATGTCGAAGGAAAACGAGACGATGAAGATGCTTTGCGAGAAGACCGGCTTCACCTTCACGCCGAACGCGAACGTGGAAATGCGCGAAGCCTACATCAACCTGTAGGAATTGCATCCGAAGTAAAAAAAGAGGTGAGACTTTTCAGTCTCACCTCTTTTTGGTTCGGTAAGTTATGCGCCGGCCGCTGCGGCGGGAGTTTCGCGGCTACTCTCCATCGATTGCAGTGCGAGATATTGTTCGCCGAACTTCTTGACCTTTTCCAGTTCAAGATCGTATTGGCTGTAGTGACGTTCTTCGTCGGTAACCAGACCCTCGAACACCTTGCGGGAGCCTGAATCGGCGTTGGCGGTGCATTCGTTGGCCCAGCGGTTGTAATCCTTGATGCTGGATTCCTCCATCCCACGTGCGAGTTCAAGCATGGCTTTCACGTCGTGAATTTTTTCGACGCCGCGCGAAGCAACCAGTTCCACTTCGCCGTTCAAGAACAGAATGCGTTCGGCGCAAAGTTCGATGTGACGCATTTC
>CAILWD010000507.1 GCA_903837815.1 uncultured Chloroflexota bacterium
GTCGTGGTCTCTCCCAGCCAGAACGAAATCGCTGATATGCGCAAACTGGGTCTTGAAATCGAGCCGCACCGCAGGCGCATGGTCACCGAACACCTCGATGAGAAATTCAAAGACGCCACGAACCCGCTCCGTATTGTCTTTGTCTGCGCCATGTGGATGACCGGCTTCGATGTAAAAAGCTGCTCCACCATCTATCTCGACAAACCGATGCGCAATCACACCCTCATGCAAACCATTGCCCGCGCCAACCGTGTTTTTGCTGGCAAAAACAATGGGCTGATTGTGGACTACATCGGCATTTTCAACGACCTGAAAAAAGCCCTGTCCATTTATGGCTCCGCCTCGGGTGGTGGCATCAAAGAAGGGGAGCGCCCCGTCGAAGCCAAGCAAAAACTGGTGGCAGAACTCCGCTCTGCGATTGACGCTACAAAGAAATTCATGCGCAGTCTCGGGGCTGACCTTGGCAAAATCGTTTCTGCCAAAGATGAATTTGTCCGCATTGGTTTGATGGATGATGCCGTTAATTCCATCCTGGTCAATGACCAGAGCAAGGCGCAATTCATCACCCATGCCGGCACAGTCGAGCGACTCTTCCAGGCCATCCTGCCTGATACATCAGCAAGTCAATTCAGCATGGATCGCAAGGCAATTCAAGTCCTGGCTGAACGGGTGCGGAATAACAACTCGCAAGATATTACCGACATTTCCGCAGTGATGGCAGAAGTGAACCGCCTGCTGGATAAATCCATAAAAGTCAAAAACCAATACCTGATCCAAAACCCGGCTGGCTCTCACATCCTGGATATGTCCAAAGTGGACTTTGAAGCCCTCAAAAAACTCTTTGATCAAAGCCGAAAACATATCGAAGTTGATCGGCTGCGCAGTCAAATCTCCGCCCAGCTTCAAGCCATGCTGCGCCGCAACAAATCCCGTATCGATTACGCCACCAAATTTGAGAAACTCGTCGCCGATTACAACGCCGGCGCAAAAGATATTGATGCCTTCTTTGTGGAACTGGTTTCCTTCGCACGCTCCCTGAGCGAAGAAGAACAGCGCGGCGTTTCAGAGAATTTATCCGAAGAAGAACTCGCCATCTTTGACCTGCTCACCCGCCCCAATATCAAACTCACCCGGAAAGAAAAAGAACAAGTCAAGCAAGTTGCCAAAGAACTGCTCGACACCCTGAAAGCCGAACGCATCGTCCTCGACTGGCGCAAACAGCAAAAGACCCGCGCTGCTGTCCGTGTTGCGATTCTCGATGCCTTTGAACAACTGCCCGAAGCCTACACCCAGGAACTCTACAACCAGAAATGTGAAATGGTCTACCAGCATGTGTACGAAAATTATGTGGGAGGATCAAGGTAGATAGTAACCTGGCAGAAATCAAATGAAACCCCTGGGTGAATAACAAGTCCTGCAACATTTCACGTCCACGTTCATCATCATCCACAATAAGTACTGTATTGTACTCCATCATATTGCTCCTTATTTATTCTGATCGGTCTGGTTTTTTAATCAACTGCCCTCACTCCAGGGACAGCGATACAATAGGGCAAATTATTGGTTACGCCAAACCAA
>CAILWD010000508.1 GCA_903837815.1 uncultured Chloroflexota bacterium
ATTGGAGTGACGTACTTTTCGAGCATGGCACGGTTGATCTCCCCTACCCAGGCAAGGCGCACCGTCCCCTTGCGGTCGATGACAAAAGAGTTGGGCAGGCCACCGGTCTTGAACGCCATCAAGGCCGCGTTGCGAGGGTCCAGCCAAACCGGATAGGTAATTTCCGCGCCTTTGACAAAGCCAGACACTTCGGCTTGAGGTTCGCCAGCTTCAATACCGATGATGACAAATCCTTCTTCCTTGTGCGCCTCGTAATATTCGATGAGGGTGGGAATCTCCGCCTTGCAGGGCGGACACCAGGTGGCCCAGTTGTTGACCAGCGTCACTTTATCACGGTAATCTGTCAGCGCCTCGGTTCCACCGTCCACATTTTCAAGCGAAAGTTCGGGAGCGGGGTAATTGACTTCGCTGGGGGTGACGGAAAACGAAGACTCATCCGCAACAGGCTGCGAAGCGGATTCGTCCTTTTTGCCAAACCCCAACAGCAGGAAAGCCATTAACAAGACAAGACCGCCCCCGACGAAAAACGGGAGGCGGCTAAGGTTATTCGGTTTCTGACGACGGCTCTTCTTTGTCATTTTCAATTCAATGCGCGTTTGATTTCTGCGATCAAATTCGGTTCGGGGACTGCGCCCACGACCATCCCACCGCCGGAGTTGATCACGGTCTGCGGGACGCCGCGCACGTTGAACTGGTCAGCCAATTCTGGGAACTCTGTGGCTTCGACGCCTTCCGCACGGATCATGGCGGGGTTTTCCATGGCGATCTGGTGAGCGAGCAACACGGCTCGCGGACAGTGAGGTCAGGTAGGGGTGACAAAGACCTGCAAATGCAACGGCTTTTCGAGGTGTTTCAGGAAGTCGCGGACGGCTTCGCTAAGACCCGAATCGCGCCCGGAGACAAGCAGGATGTCGTTGATGAGGACGCCGAACTCATGTCCGGAGGGGATGCCCGCGTATTGCACTCCGTAGTTGACAACCTGATCACCATCTTTGGCGGCGACAACGATAACCGGGGATTTGTCCACGTTGAACTGGGCTGCCACGTCGGCATTGTCTTGAAGGTCGTAGACGGTCAAGCCGAGTTTGTCATCCACCACCACGAGTTCATCGAGCAACTGGCGGATTTCGGCGCAATAGTCGCAGTTTTCACGGGAGGTGAAAAGCAACAACTGTACCGGCTCTTTCATCTGGGCAAAAGCCTGCTTCACCTGGCTGATGACTTGTTCGTTGAGAAGTTTCTCCATTTATGCTCCTAATTTTGACGTATGAAGTTTGGATGCAGGCAAACGGAAAAAGATACAGTCCGCGGGCTTCGTAAAAATCACGGCTGGAATTTATTTTGCTTGTGGCTTCAAGTACTCGGTCAGGTCGAGACGCTTGAAGAGGCGGCTCCGCACCTCGTCGGGCAACCCGCTTTCGGGTGGATTCGCGGCGTGGACCAGGTCAATCGTGCGGCGAGTCGTATCCACCACGATGCGGCAGTTTTCACATTCCGCAATGTGCTTTTCGATTTCGCGGCACAGTTCCGCTTCGAGTTCGCCATCCACATAATCAGACAGCGTGCCAAGCAGCGACTTGCAATTGGAATGGTTGTGAATGTGTTCAGTCATTCGTTTTCTCCTGAATCATCCGCTCGCCGTAATATACCGATAATTGCTCCCGCAGGGACAGGCGTGCCCTGAGAAGGCGGATCTTGACATTTGATTCGGTCAGCCCAAGCGCTTCGGCGGTTTCCTTGATGGAGAGTTCCTGAATGTCTCGCAGCAGGAAAACCATGCGCAAATTTTCGGGAAGATTTTGGATGGCGCGGTCAAGCGCCTGTTTGCCTTCGGACGAAAGAAGCACATCTTCGGGCAGGGAACCCCAATCGACAAATTGGGATTGGGCGAGGTCTTCGGTATCGTCGTCGCTGGTATCGGCGTCGTCGATGTTGACTTCGGGTTTGCCGCGCCGCATGGTCATCAGCGATTCGTTGACAGCGATGCGATAAAGCCAGGTCAGGATGCTGGAACGTCCCTCGAAACTGGAGAGATGGGTCAGCGCGTTGAGGAAGGTGTTTTGTAGCACATCCTCGGCGTCCTGTTCGTTGCCGAGCATCCGCAAGCCGAGGCGGTAGATTGGGGCAGAGTACGCCTCCACCAATCGGGCGAACTCGGCGCGGTCTCCATTACGCAGGGCTTCGATGGAAAGTTCAGGTTGGCTTGTCGATTCGACCATTAGTTGTGTCCAGTCCAAAAGTGTATGAGGGTAGTATACACGATTGGACGGGAACAACCGCGAATTTTTTACGCAGGTTCGACAACTGCGGTTGTGACTTCGAACTTGGGCGGATTTTCAAGGTGCTTCTTGACCGCGCAAAGCTGGGCGGTGTGAATCAACGACGGGCGGTACTTTTCGGGGAAACTTTCGGGAACCTGAATTTCGAGGTCGATCTTTTCGACCATGCCGCTCATCGGGCTGCTGTGGATGCGCTGGACAATGCGGATGCCGTCGGTGGGAAGCCCGCGCTGTTTGCAAAAGCCGAGGACGTAGATCCCGGCACAGGTGCCGATGGATGCAAGGAAGACCGAGAAGGGCGTCGGGGCGCTGGCAACCGGGGGCTGGTCGGTCATGACCGTATGAGGTCCAAAGTGGGCGTCCACGCGGGAACCGCCGGGAAAATCAATCACCATTTCCATGTTTAAAATGCTCCTGTTTTTTGTTTTGCTAATTGGATGCAATTGCTCGCAAAAGGTTACAGCGCGAAGCCATGATTCTGACATCCAAACCCTTTGCGCGGATGCAAAAAAACGATTAAGATAAAGCCATGCCAAATTTGAAAATCAATTTCCGCCGGGTGGCAGTCTTTACGGGAATCTTTATTTTGATTCTGCTGGTCATCGAATTCAATTCCCGCCTCGAAGAGTTGAATCGCTTGAACGACCAGCGCGATCAGGTCCGCATGGTGGCAACCCAGGCGGCGCAGACCGAAATGGCGCTCCAAACCCAGGTCGCCTATGCCAGTTCCACAGCGGCAGTGGAAGAATGGGCACGCACCGAGGGCCATTACGTATTGGAGGGCGACCAGCCCGTCGTTCCACTCGTCCAACCCGGCAGCCAGCCTGTGATTGCGCCAACCCCGCAGCCTACCCCAACTCCCATGCAGAATTGGGAAGTCTGGTGGGGATTGTTCTTCGACGAATGAGCAAGTCGGGATTTTGTCCCGACTTTTTTATGAAAGGAACTTCTGTGAACCGCCTTCCGCTCTTCCCCATCACTACAAAGACCGAAAATAATTTGCTGACCATTGCCGGGCACGACCTATCCACACTGGCAGAAAAATACGGCACACCGCTTTATCTTTACGACCGCGCCACGATGGATGCCTCTGCAACGGCATACAAATCAGCATTGGCTACGCGCTACCCTGCTTCCGCCTCTGTCACATACGCAGGAAAGGCTTTTTTGAATCGCGCCGTCGCCCAGTGGACTCAACTTCACAATTTGTACGTGGACTGCACCGGCGAAGGCGAAATCGGCATGGCGCTGGCTGGTGACGTCCCCCACGAGCACATCCTCGTGCATGGCGTCAACAAATCGAGCACGGACCTGACCACCGCCGTCAAACATGCCGGCACCATCGTAGTTGATAACCTGACTGAACTCGAACGCATCGCAAACCAATATCCAGTTACGAATTACCAACTACCAAACCTCTGGCTGCGACTTCTGCCCGGCGTATCAGTCCAAACCCACCACGCGCACACACAGACCGGTCAACACGACAGCAAGTTCGGTATGACGGGGAAAGAGATCATGGAAGCAGCTCAATTTTGCAAGGAGAAGAATCTACCCCTGAACGGAATCCACTTCCATCAGGGATCGAACTTCCGCGACGCGAGTCCACTCAAAGCGGCAATCGAACTCGGGCTTGATCTTGCAGCGGAGATTGGGTTTGCAGACGGCTGGCGCTTCAGCCCCGGCGGCGGCTGGGGCGTGGCATATCACGAAGATGAACTTCCCCAACCCAACGCGGACGAATATGTGCGCGTAATTGCAGAAAGCATCATCGGCGGGACTCAGGCACGCAGATTGTCACTCCCCCATTTACATTTGGAGCCGGGGCGCAGTCTGGTGGCGCGGGCGGGCGTGGCTGTCTATCGCGTGGGAGCAATCAAACGTCGCGGCGAAAAGGTCTGGATTCTCACCGACGGCGGCATGACAGACAATCCACGTCACGCGATGTACGGGGCGAGATATTCCTGTCTGGCGGTGTCAAATCCGGGCGGGGAAAATGTTGAGAAGGTGTCCATCGCAGGGCCGTACTGCGAATCTGGAGACGTGGTCATCGAAGATTTGCCGATGCCCAAACTCGAAGCCGGGGACTTGGTCGCCATCCCCGCTTCGGGCGCGTACCACTTGAGCATGTCGTCCAACTACAACGGCTCGCGCAAGCCTGCTGTGTTATTGCTGGAGAAAGGTCAGGCGCGACTCATTCAACGGCGGGAGACCATTGAAGATTTGCTGCGGCGTGATTTGGGGTTTGAATAATTCCATCGCGAGACACAGCGGCGCTGTGTCTCTACTTTTTCCGTTTCACATCCAAAATTGCGATCTTGGTCGAATGGTTGAACGGCGCGGGGTCGGTGACTGGTTTGCCGACGGGATTGTAGCCCGTGAAATCCTGCGGCACGGAAATCAACTCGCGGATTTTCAGATAGCCGTCTTTGCACAGGGATTCGAGAGTCTGCATATATTCCGCGCCGCTGACAAAAAGCGCGTTATTGATTGCGACCAGGGTTCCGCCGTCATTAATCAGCGGGCGGACTTTGTTGATGAGCCGCGCATTTTCATGCACCTGGTCCACTTTCCCTTTCGAGGTGGTCGAGAAAAACGGCGGGTCGATGAAGACGCAATCGAAGACGCGGTTGAGGCGTTTCATGTTGCCAACCTGCTCGAAGAAATCGCGCGAGATGAAATCCCCTTTTTGAATTGGAATCCCATTCAACGTGTAGGACTCTTTGGCGATGTTGAGAAACTCTCGACTCAAATCCACCTGCGTTACGCTGCTGGCTCCACCTTTAAGCGCGGCTACCCCAAAACTTCCGGTGTAGGCAAAGGTATTTAGAACGGATTTGCCTTTCAAGTTCTCGATAGCCCACTTGCGCAGATTCCGCGTGTCGAGATACAGGCTGGCATCGCGGTTGAGGGTCAGGTTGACAGCGTACCAGGTGTCGTGCTCTTTTACTTTGCGGTCGGCTTTTGTGCCAAATAAAAATGTGCCGCGTTTTTCATCTTGTGTTTTGCCGTTGCGGGTTTTGACAATCGCCGCTTGCAGCCAACCCAGCGAAGACCTCAAAAATTGGCTTGCTTCCTCCACCAGCGCCGTGCCCTGTGTCGGCTTATCCGAATAGTTGTGGATGACGGCGGTTGTCGCATAAATATCCACCACAATTTCAGGACAGCCCTCCACAAATCCATTGAAAAGGCGGAAGGCTGATTCGTGGCTGGGGTCGATCAACGCGGCGCGCGCGGCAAGAGATTTTTCAAGCAGGGAGGTAAGTGAGGTTGTCATGGGCTGATTGTATCGTATTCCATGTGGACTCTAATGTCAGGTGATATTTGGACTCTTGCAAAAATCAAGCGCCTAACTACGGAGGCACTGAGACACCGAGAAAAACAACCCAAAAACTCGGTGACTCCGTGTCTCAGTGGTTCAAACCAAGCGCCAAAAGTTGCGCCAGTTTTTTGATTACAGCCTCTTGACAAATAGACGATTATCTATATAATAACGCATAGAAGATTATCAATATGAAAGCAAATCCTGTCCTGTTTGCCAAAGCCATCGCCGATGAAACGCGCCAAAAGATTATGAGCGTGTGCTGTTGCTGCTGGCTCTCCGTCAACGAGATCGTGGAAAAGATGAACGTGTCACAGCCCACGGTTTCGCATCACCTGGCCATTTTGCGCGAGGCGGGTTTGGTCAACGTCCGCGAGGAAGGCAAGCAGACCTTTTACTCGCTCAACCAGGAAAACATCACCGTCTGCTGCGGGCAGCTCATGTCGAAGTTTGCGCCCGAAGAAGAAGCCACCGAAGCCGTGCTCAAAGTTATCAACTCATAGTCGTCTCTTTTTTTGCCCAAACGCATAGACGATTATCTATATAAGGAGAATCAAATGACCCAATCCCCCACCCCCATTCATGATGTTGTCCGCGAGCATTACGCCGAGCGGATCAAAAGCAGCGCGTCCTGTTGCGGAACCGATTCCTGCTGCACGCCCGAAAGTAATCTCTACCCTGTGGATTTGCTGACAACTGTCCCGTCGGATGTTGCCAACACCAGTTACGGATGCGGCGACCCGATCACTCTCGCCTCGCTGCAAGCTGGTCAAACCGTCCTCGACCTTGGTTCAGGCGCGGGCTTGGACTGCCTGCTGGCGGCGCAGAAGGTCGGCGCGGAAGGGCACGTCATCGGCGTGGACATGACTCCCGAAATGATCGAACGCGCCCGCGCCAACGCGAAGCGGGTCAACGCCGCCAACGTGGAATTCCGTCAGGGCTACCTCGAAGACCTGCCCGTCGAACCAAACAGCGTGGACGTGGTCATCTCGAACTGCGTCATCAACCTCTCGCCAGACAAAGCCAAAGTATTCGCTGAAATCTTCCGCGTGATGAAACCTGGCGGACGCCTCGCCGTCTCCGACATTGTCACCGACGGCGAATTGCCCGAAGAGGTGCGAACCAGCCTGAGCGCGTGGGCGGGTTGCGTGGCGGGCGCAGTCGAGGCGAAGGAATACGTCGCCATGATGGAAGCGGTCGGCTTCACAGATATTTCCATCAAGCCAGTCTTCTTCGACAAGGAAACCGTGGACGACGCCTTGCGCGACATGAATCTCGATTTGAGCGCCCATCCAAAAGAGTCCATTTACAAAGCTGTGTACAGCGCAAAGATCACGGCGAGAAAAGGTTAATGCAGTTGACAGTCACCTGGCAAGTGACTGTCAATTTTTTCGAATCCCTGTCATCTTGACAGGGATTTCTTTTCGGGGTAAAAACAAACCGACCAGTCGGTTTGTTTTGTGAAGGATAAAAATGCAGCAACGCAGTGAAGAGACCCAGGCGCAGATTATCAAATCTGCCATCAAGTTATTTTCGGCAAACGGCTTTACCGCCGCCAGCGTGGACATGATTTGCAAAGACGCGGGAATCAGCAAGGGCGCGTTCTATCATCATTTTGAAAGCAAACAGTCGCTTTTCCTTGCCCTGCTCGACCTATGGCTGACAACCATAGATAGAAGCGTCGAAGCCTCGCGTGAAAAGACCGTCCCCGAAACTTTTTTGCAAATTACCGAAGCCTACCCATACATCATCAAAACCGCCGAAGAAGGCTTGCCGATGTTTCTGGAGTTTTGGCTACAAGCCAGCCGCGACAAAAAAATCTGGCAGGCAAGCATCACCCCCTACCGCCGCTATCACAAGTATTTCACCGCGCTCATCAAGAAAGGCGTCGAAGAAGGTTCGTTTGTCGAGGTCGATCCCGAAACCGCTTCACGCCTGATTGTTTCCACGGCAATGGGGCTGCTGCTCCAAAGCCTGCTCGATCCCAAAGGAGCAGATTGGGAAAAGGTGGCGAAGGAAAGCTCGGATATGCTGGTTAATAGTTTGTTGAAGAAGTAGCATCCTGTGGCGAACGAGATTGCTTCGGCTATCGCCTCGCAATGACGAGATGGAGTTAACCATGTGGCTGGTAACTGGCAGCAACTCGAACATCAGCCACGCCAAAGCAACCCGGGAACTGGGCTATTCGCCACGCTCGCTGTACGAAAGTCTAAAGGATACGGTGAAGTGGTTTTTGGACAAGAAAAAATAAACCAAGGAGAATAAACATGAAAATCGTAACAGACTGCGCGGCGGATATGCCCAATGAGGAATTGGAAAGGTTGGGCATTGTGCAGGCCCCGCTTTTTATCCAGTTTCCCGAAGGCGAGGTCAGTTCGCTGGATATTTCTGCCGATGAATTTTATAACCGCCTCGAAGCCATGCGTCCGAAAATTCCCACCACGGCGCAGCCTTCGGCAGGCATCTTTGCCGAGTTGTATCGCAAACTGGCTCAAACCGAAAAGAATATTTTTTCGGTTCACATTTCATCGGGCTTGAGCGGGACGATCAACTCGGCGCGCGATGGCGGAGACCAGGTAAAAGATGAAACCAATGTCCACTTTTGGGATACGCTGACCCTCTCCGGCGGTGAGCGATTCCAGGTGATGGCTGCGGCGCTTGCTTCCAAGGCAGGTTGGGCCATGGACACCATTCAGGAACGGCTGGCGCAAATCCGCGAGAAGACCGAGTTGATCTACACCCTCGACACGCTGGAATATCTGGCGCGCGGCGGGCGCATTGGGCGGGTGAAGGCAATTGCCGGGGCGCTGCTCAACCTCAAGCCGATCATCCGCGTGGATACAGACGGCAAGTACACCACGGTCAAGACCGAGCGGACGATCAATAAATCCATCACCTCAATGACAGACCATATCAAAGAGAAGTACGGCAACACGCCTGTGTGGGTCAACGTGTTGCACGGACGTTTTGCCGAAAAAGCCGACATGCTGTCAAAGGAATTACAGGAGAAACTCAACGTCGCCAAACTGGAGATGATGCGTATCTCGCCGGTGCTGGGCGTTCACACAGGCCCGGGCATCGTCGGAGTGGCCATCGTACCGATGGATTTAATGAGCGATTTGGTGTGACGATTTCGGATTGACGATTTACGATTTTGAATCAAGGCTGGCGGAGCGGGAGAGTTCTCTCATGTTCTCCTCCGCCAGTTGTGCCATCACCTGCCCGGCAGACATCACCTGCCCATAGGATTTGAGCGCGGCAAGAAACGCCTTGTGGACATGTTCGGCCGGGATGGTTGTCTCGCCGTAGGTCAGGTCACGGGTGGCGCAGGCATCTTCAACGACGACCAGTTTGAAGCCGAGGTCAACGGCGGCGCGGGCGGTGGCATCCACGCACATGTGGGTCATCATGCCTGTGATGACCACGCGCTCGATCCCCCATCCCTGTAAAATCTCCAGCAGGTTCGTCTCGCGGAACGAGTTGGGATAATGCTTGTACACGATCGGCTCACCTTCAAAATGCGCGACGGCATCATGGATGTCGGAGCCGCCATCGCCACGGATGAAGAAAGTTGCATCGGGCTTGATGGAAATATGCTGGATGTGGACATGCCGCCCGCCGTGCTCGCGGAAGCATTGCAGCAACTCGTAAGCCTTCTGCGCCGCTGGCAGCGGATCCACCAGCGGGAACTTTCCGCCGGGGAAATAATCTTTTTGAATGTCGATGACAAGGAGGGCGGTTTTCATTTTTCACTTCCTTCCAAAATCTGCCGGGGTTTCTCCCCACAATTCCGTATCCCATTTCAGGATCTTATCTTCGGGGAGTTCATTCTCCGCCAGCCAGTTTTCGGCGCTGCGGATGAGGGCAAAGAGCAGGGCGTTTTTCGGCGAGTGTTTGAGGTTGGTCTTGCAGATGCCGTTCATCACCCACGCAATCGCGTTCTCCGAGTCGGAATAAATCGGCGTATGCGAATTGTGCTTGAACTGCCACGTCAGCGCATGGACGATGGCAAGGAACTCGCCGACGTTGTTTGTCCCCTGTTCGTAGGGTCCCGCATGGAAAATCTGCTCTCCTGTTTCGGTGATTACCCCGCGATACTCCACCTTGCCCGGCGACCCACTGCAAGCCGCGTCCACGCAAATCGAAGGTAGGATGGGTTTTGTTTCCGTCAGCTTCCATTTTCCATGTGACGAGGGTTTGCCTCTGTACTCGTCGTATTTGGCAAGGAAGGCGGCTTCCGCCTCCTTGCTGCTGCCGAAGGCTTTGTACTGCGCATCGACAAAACCCTTCACCTGCTTTTCACATTCTGCCCATGTAGTGAAGATGCCTGTCTTGCGTCCCTTCCAAACGACGTAGTATTTCTGTTTGTTCACGCCTTAATTTTAGCATAAGAACCGTAGGGTCACGTTTGAAACGCGACCTACTTAATCATGGACAACACCGCCTCCAAATTTTGCATGACCGCATCCCTGTTGAACTCGGTCACGGTGCCGGGCGTGTAATTGCTGGCGTTGGTGAAGTGGATAAAAAAAATCACCTCATGGCAGGCATTGTTCTGAACCGTGCGAAAAATCTCCTGCTGATAATAATTTCCTGCGCCTGCGCCTTCGGTTGTGCTGTGGACGAAGGTCAGCCCGTTGACGGTGACTGCATCAGCGGGATATTCGAGTCCGCCGCCCCCGGTTTGATTCGGCTCCGTGCAGGTGGATACCACCTTCGAGTCGGCGCTCGAACTGAATATCAAATAAACTTCGCTCAGGTTGGTCTTCTCGTAAAATTCTGACTCGATGAGTTGCAAGGTTAGCCCGGGGTCTGTTTTGTAATTTCCCTGAACGGGCAACGCGGGGGCAAAGGTATCGGGATAAGTCAGCGAAAGCCCCGTCCCGGATTTGAAATCGAAATACTGAAATCCCCTGTCCAACGGGTTGATGGCGACTCGCATCACAAACGGCAAGCCTTCCCCGTCAGGCGTGAGGGTAACGAAATAATTTTGCGAGGCGGGCAACATACCGCGCCAGAAAAGACATTGCTCATCGGCAACCTTCGGGCAGAGCATGTTTCCATCCGCGCCTTTGATTTGCATTGAAATCGTGCTGGCGGCATTTGCCTGCGGCAACACTGAAACCGACATGATTTGCCCCTGCATGGCATTGAGCGCGTAGGTCTTGCTGCCGCCTGTGACAATGCTGTCGGTCAGGTCAACGTAAGTCCCATTGGCAGGGAAGCGAATCTCGATTGGCTGACCAGCCTCGACTGTAGGCGGCGTGAAGGTCGGGAATCCTTCTGTCGGCGCGACGGTAGGCGGGATTGCCGTAAACGTGGGACTTGGCACAACCGTCGGCGTGGGCTGAATCACCTGCACAGGTTCAGCGGCTGGCGCGGCACATGCAGAAAAAACCACAGCCAACAAGAGGAACAGGATTTTTTTCATACAAACTCCTCGGGTTTTCAGGTTGAAAAGTTGGCAAGTTGAAACGTTCAGACCTGACACTTAAATTTTGCCCAGGATTTCGACGGGCTCAATCCAAGATTGGGCTACAACTCATTGCTTGTGACTGGCGTTTACCCAAAACCTTGCCACAGGTTACACGGATTTTCACCGATTGGATTAAAAAATCCGTGGCTAAAAGGGTTTTCAGCCAGTCAATCGTCAATGACTTGTAGGGTATTTTGCACAAAATTAGTGTCGCTCTGAGCCGAAGCCCTGAATACAGTGAAGGGACAGCGAAGAGCCTCTACCACTGTCTCAGAGATTCTCACCGCACTGGCGTACGGCACAAGTGTCGCTTCGCTTAGAATGACACAAGACGCTTATCGCGGCATCAAGGCTGTTGCACCCTAACTCCCGTTGCCAGGGCGGTGATCGTGTCATCGGTCAACGCCAGAGATTGCGAATCCATCATTCCGTATATGGTAAACAACACGGTATCACCCTCGAAACGCCAGTTCCATTTCTGAAATTTTCCCAGAGATTCCGGGTGGTCTGGAATATCGACAAGTTTCTTGATGAAAGTCGAATCGGCCATACTCAAATAAACGATTTCAGACACATCGGTTGGCTGATTGCTATTGAATACGTCTGTGCCATGATAAACATTCTGTTTTGTGTTGGTAAACTGAAAATAAAGGGGATACGAAATATTCCATGAATTGTCGGGGGCGCGCACATCATCCGACTTCCAAACGCCCGCCAGTTCAAACCGAACGGGTGTGGACGTGGGCGGATTCGATACCAAAGCAATCCGCGTCAACTCTGCTTCCTGACGTAATTTCTCGACATTGTAATTCCCAACGACAGTGATCGTTGCGCCAATGGCTGTGCTAATAACCCCAATAATTGCAATCAGTATCAAAACGCTGTTCGTTTTATGTGATTCCTGGGTCATCATTCCTCGCTTTTATCCTGCGGTTTTATATTGGAGATGGGCGGTAATGCGCAGGCTCGCTGCGAAGCGCGCCGCGTGTAAGATGCGCCATGTCAGGCGGTTCTTCCTTGCGTTACTCGATAACGGAGAAAAACCATGCCATTTCTGAAGCGGCGTTCCTCCAACAGTTCGAGTTCCAATCGAACCTTGTCCGGCAGGGATGGTTTGCCGCCCCCTACACTGATCGGCGCAAGGAATAGATGGCACTCGTCGATCAACCCTGCTCGAAAGGCGTGGGCGGCAAGCTCAGGACCGCCGATTGAAATATCCTGTTGGACAGTCTTTTTCAGTTGTTTAATCGCTTCTGGATCGAAGTCTCGCTCGATCTGCGTCTTGCGAGTGGATGCAGATTCCAGTGTTCTGGAGTACACAATTTTTTCGGCTGCCTGCCAGATCTGCGCAAAGTCTTGCGTGAGTGGAGAATCAGCGGCCAGGTTCGGGTCGGTCTCCCAGACCATCATGGTCTCATACATCCGACGTCCAAGGAGATAAGCGCCAACCTCGCGTTCGAGGTTGTTAATGAACGCATGTACTTCCTCATCGGGCATTGCCCAATCAAAGTTGCCGTCCCTATCCTCGATGTAGCCGTCGAGCGACGAGATTGCAGAGTAGATCAAGCGAGCCATACTGAATCTCCTTGTAGTCCCTGTAATTCAAAAATCAAAATAGACCTGCTCCTGCGAACAAGTCTATTTGTTTCAGACCTACGAGCAAATGGTTTCCCAATCGTCCCTCAACAAATTGCCCATCACCTTGTCGGGTTCGCCCTGGGCGGGGAGGACGTCGCCGTCAGGTTCGACGTAGAGCCAGGCTTTGCCCGCGCCTTCTGGGATTTCGTCGTCGACGGTTTCGATGCTGATGGGGTTCATGGCCGAGTACGGGACGGGCATGTCCCAGCGCAGGGTGAGGCGCAGGGAACTGGCGATGTCTTGCAGGGCAAGCAGTTCATCCAGCAGGTCGCTTTCAGCGGCGCTGAGCGAGATATTTTCCACAGCCAGGTTGGCGAGTTTTTGCAGGGTGTCTTTTGCGTTGTGTACGTTTTCCTTCGTCAGCGTCAGGTGGACGGTGACGAAGAGGTCGGCGGGGACGATGGTCTCGATGGC
>CAILWD010000509.1 GCA_903837815.1 uncultured Chloroflexota bacterium
ACAAAAAATGGACGGTGCGCACCGTCCATTTTTTTTATTTATTGATTTATGGGCCCGGAAGGATTCGAACCTTCGACCAAGCGATTATGAGTCGCCTGCGCTAACCGCTGCGCCACGGGCCCCATTAAGCGTCAAGTGTTCCAGCATCTCAGGGCGTCAGGCCACCTGACACCAAAGCACCTGACACTGGAACACTGAATGAAAGAGCGGGAGACGGGATTCGAACCCGCGAATATCAGCTTGGAAGGCTGATGCCTTACCACTTGGCGACTCCCGCAAGCGACCTGCATTTTACTTTGATGAAGAAAGCGCGTCAAGCGTTTTTCCCGAACAGAATATAGAAAAAGCGAGATCGGTTCCCGATCCCGCTTCATTTGTATGATTATGGCGAAACAGGCGCTTCCTCTACTGGAGGATCAGGGGCTTGTTCTGGAGGTTGACCTGCTCCTTCATCTACATCCGGAACAGGTTCGCTTGTTCCCTCGTCCGCCGGTGGATCTGGGGATTGCGCCTGTTCCTCGAGTTCCAGCGGCGGAGGGCTTTCTGCTGCAGGCGGGCTGGCATCTGCCGCCTGAACGGAAGCCATGCCAGACTTTCCACCCGCCACCTCAACAACCTCGATCGCATCGATCTGCGAAGCATCCGAACTGGACGGAGCGAGAATAACAATATAACGGTAACTTCCTTCGGGTGGTTTCCCGGATGTGTTGTAATCCACATCAATCAATATGCCGGATTTATATGATGCCCCGTAGAGGGAGGTTGTCGGGATGTTGCGATTATCGCATTCGGGATCAGCAGCGCAAGCCGGATCCGTCGGCAGTTTCATGTAGTCGACGTTTGTGTTTTGGTCACGGACATTATAAATATCTCCCCAGTTGAATACTTCGTAATAACTGCCATCGGGTTTATCAGAAACCCCGATAACGATGTCGTCCAGCATAATATAGGTGTTGGGATCGGCGCCCACAATTGCCTCGTAGAAAACCAAATCATAGTTTCCATCCGGCGTACCCGAAACAACCACAGGTCTACCGCCCAGGTCAATGACTGTGTAATAAGGAACCCATCCGCCTCCAATACCTCCAGGAACCCCATTGGGTGGTTGATTAACTCCAAGGTCGGAAGGAGGGGAAACTAAAGTGTACCCAACAGGGGGGCGAGATGGGGTTCCTGTTGCTGTGGGTGAGGGTGATGGTGAGGCTGAGGGTGATGGTGAAGGCGATGGCGAAGGGGCCGTTGAGGTAGGGGTAGGCGGCGTGGCCGTATCATCGCCCGGCGGCTTATTCGTGCCAGTCACAGGCGGAGGTGAAGAGGTTTTAGAAGGTTCCGGGCTGGATACCGGGGCTGTGGCGGAAGGTTGGGTTGCCACAGTGGGCGGCACAGGGGTCTCGTTGGGAGTGGCGCTGGGCTCAAGCACCACAAAAGGCATAAAAACCAGCGGCTCGGCAGATCCGCCTGCGCCGGGGGTGAGAAAAGTCTCGAACCAACTCATGGGGGTCAGAATCGCAGGGAGGATCGGCTGAATGGGGGAGTTTCGCTGGACAGGCTGTTGATCCGGATCAAGGTTTGACCCCATTCCCGCGTTCACCATCCATTGCGGAGCAAGGCGTGCGGCAATTTGTCCCGAAATCAACATCAACAGGATGCCGATGGGAATAATGAAGCCAATCAACTTCTTATCGCGCCGCTCTCGAGTGGAAGAGGATTCGTCGATCATGTTTCACTCTCCGTCTGCTTCCCAACCGGCAGGGATACAAAAAACGTACTGCCTGGATTGGTAGTTTCATTATACTCTTTACTTTCCACCCGTATATGCCCCCCATGGGCCTCCACAATGCCGCGCGCAATTGCCAGCCCCAGACCAGGCCCCCCCCCTTTAAACTTGGTCTTCCCGGAAGAGTGCAAAAGCACCCCGTCGGTTTTGTTGAATTTCTCGAAGATGAGTTGATGCAGGGCCGGGTCAATGCCAATACCCGTATCACGGATGGCAATCTCCACCAGGGGCGGTTCGCCGCCATTGATATATTTCCCGCTGACGTGAATCGAGCCGCCATCCGGGGTGAATTTGATGGCGTTCATGATGAGGTGGTGGAATACCTTTTGCAAAAGGTCGGGGTCGGCGGGGACAAGCGGGAGCCCGCCTATTTCCTCCATGCTGAAATGGAGATTGCGTTCTCCAAGCGCGCTTCGGAAAGGCTTGACGACTTTCTCGATTAGAAATTCCATTTGTAACTCAGTCTTTTTGAGGAACAGGGTGTTGCTGTCTATGCGCGAGACATCCAACATGCTATCCACAATATCGTTCATGCGCTCCGACCCTTCGAGAATGCCGCGGGCCAGTTCATAGAGTTCCGGCTCGCTTTTTGTGTCCTGCTCCAGCATCTGAGAATAGCCCATAATGATGGTAAGGGGGGTGCGCAATTCGTGCGCCGAAATTTGGATGAAATTGGTCTTGGTCTTATCAATATTTTTCAGGAATTCATTCATCCGTATCAGTTCACGCGCCTGATCCTCCAGGCGGAGTTTCTTTTGTTCCAGGTCGCGCGCTTGTTCTTCCAAACGACGCGCCTGGTCTTCCAAACGACGCGTCTGCTCCTCGAGAGTTGAGGTCATCTCATCGAAGTTGGTGGCAAGCACTCCAATCTCATCATCGGAGTGAATGCCTGTGCGTTCTTCCAGTTTTCCGCCGGCAATTGCCTGTGAAGTTGCAACCAGGGAAAAAATAGGGTTTGTGATCCGCCGCGCAACAATAAACCCAATGACGATCACCACAAAGAAAACGCCTGTAAACAGGGAAATATAGATGATGCGGCTGCGCAACGCAGGGTCGGCGACATATTCAGAGGGTAATGCCACAGCAAAGACGCCGAGACGGGCGTTACTTACCTGCAAAGGACCTTGCGCAATACTATATGAGCGTCCAAGTACGATAATATTGTTCTCGCCCCTGACAATGTCTTTGGCCACCAGGTGTTGTTGATATTCATCTTTGGTCATCGAAAGCGGCGCAAGCGCATCCTGCGCGCCTCCCCCCAGGGTTGAGCCAATTAATTTCCCATCTGCGCCGTACAGGATGACATCTGCCAGAGAGGTGGCTTTTAACAGAGGCAGGAGTTTGTTCGTGGATGTTCCAATCACAACCACGCCATGAAATTGTCCGTTTAAAGCAACAGGGAGGGCGGTGTAATAGTAGGTCTTTTGATCGGCTCGATTTTCACCCAGGGCGCGCAGGGGAGGAGCTTCGGGGTTTTGGGACTGAAGAAATGGCATCACAATCGAAGACCCTGCCACGCCGGTGTTTCGTTCTTCGCGCTGAAGGCTTCCGTTTTCATTCATCAGCAGATGAACCAGTTCATTCCCCTGCGGGGAGATCAGAATCAGGTTGTCAAATCCTAATCCGGCGAAGGTGGGTTCTGCCAGGTTCAGCGCGGTTTCGCCGTCCTCCCTATCCAGTGCGTCAGCAAGCCCCTCTGTGTATCCGATGAGACGCGCTGCTGTGACATGCCGCATTTCCTGTCTCGCAACTGTATCGGAAACAACGCGCCCCGCTTCAAGTAATTGATTGGTCAGCCGCTCTTCCAGGGTTCTCGAAACCAGGCGCGTGACGACATAGACCCCAATCACGGCGACGATGACGGTCAGGAGCAGGTAGGGCAGGATGACTTTAAAACGAATACTCATAAAAACCTTTTGCGGCAGGTTGCACAAAGGCTGGCAAGCTTATTATACAAACTTACACGCAAATATTCCAACCCTGATTGTGATTGCAAGACTATTAACAGGCGAAAAGCAGACAATTTATATCCTAATCAGGATTTGAGGTTTGACCGTTATAATTCATCTGCTGCACCGCTTGGGCACCAATTGCGCTTTTTTAGAGGGCGGGAAGCGCAAACGGTGGGAATTATAAAGCGGGAAACGGCGAAATAAATTCCCGATTAATAAAAGCCCCCAGGAATATCCAAAATTCCTGGGGGCCAATGCCAATCTAGTCTTCCCCGCGTTTACCAAGCCGATGGTCGAGCATGAGGACAGCCGTGCCATGCGCCTCGATCAACTTCAAGTTCGCGACAATCTCGGCGGCGTTCTTTTCCTCTTCCACCTGCTCGGTGATGAACCACTGCAGCATGACTTGCGCCGGATAGTCCTTTTCTTTGAGCGCGGTTTCGTACAAGGCATGGATCGAAGCGGTGACTTTTGCCTCGTGCGCGGCCACCTCCTCGGCGACCTCAAGGGTCGATTTCCATTCGCTCCTGGGGGCGTCGATGGCTTTGAGAAGCACTCTGCCGCCGCGTTCAGCCAGGAAATCGTAGAGTTTCATGGCGTGTTGGCGCTCTTCCGATTCCTGCACGCGCATCCATCGGGCGAAGCCGGGCAGGTTGTTGTCTTCGAAATAAGCCGCCATCGAAAGGTACAGGTAGGAGGAATACAATTCCTTGTGTATCTGGTCATTGATTGCATCTTGCATGGTCTTGGTTATCATAATTTACCTCATGTTTTATAGCCGTACGATAGTAGATGCCAATATGTTGCATCGAATTGCAACTTGAAGAAGTGATGAGAATGACAAATCTTACCTGCACACGCCTCCATTTATTCGCCGAATACGAACAAGTCACTCAGGGACTGACGGTTGATGTTATAGCGAATGGCGCTGGCAAAGACCTTTGCCACAGACAACACTGTTAATTTGGGATGGGTTTTTTCCGGCGGAATGTGAACTGTATCTGTGGTGATGATTTCGGTGATTTGAGGAATAGCGACCAGCCTGTCCAATCCGCCGCGGCTGAAAACGCCGTGCGTGCAAACCACGCGGATATCCTCGATTCCTTCGGCGATCAGCACGCGGCTCAACTCCTCAATCGAGCCTCCGGTGGCAATTTCGTCGTCATAAACCATGGCGCGTTTATGTCCACGCACCTGATTACCGACCAGTCCGCTGATGATCACCTTTGTGTCGGAAATCCGCTCTTTGTTGCCGGCGGCAATGGGCAGGTTGAGGGTTTTGGCAAAACGGGCGGCGGATTTTGCCTGCCCCATGTCTGGCGCAACGATGATCGAGCCTTCCATATCGAGGGTGGAAAGGTATTCCTTAAAGACCAACCGGCTGCTGAGCGGATCGGTGGGGAGGCCAAAGAATCCATGCACCTGCGGCGAGTGGAACATCATGCTCATGACATGCGTGGCGCCGGCGGTTTTTAATAAGTCAGCCACCAGGCGGGCTGTGATCGAAATGCGCGGCGCGTCTTTTTTGTCGGAGCGGCCGAAGGAATAATAAGGAATGATGGCATGTACCTCAGAGGCCGCCGCGCCGCGCGCAATGTCGATCATCATCAGCAATTCCACCAGGTGGTCATTGACCGGCTGGGAAAGCGATTGCACGATGTAAACACGCCGATAACGGACGCTGGCGCCCAGTTGGATGTACATATTATCGTTGCTAAACCGCGTGATATGGGTATGATCCAATGGGACGCCCAATTGAGCGGCGATCTTCCCCGCCAGTTCCCTGTTCGAACTGCCGCTGAAGAAACGAACCTCCCCGGGGTCTATGGGTTGCGTGTTTGTCATTTTTACCTCCGTCTCAAAATTTCCTGAAAATCATCCTTGTCCTTGCATTCTTTTTTTTCAAAGATAACACATTAGTAAAAAATGGGTTCAGGAGCGCCCAACACAGGCAATGGTTTTAAAACGCACACATCCCAGACTGCCTGCGCCGTTGCAAGCCATTCGCGCACACTCCAGATGAGACGGTAAACTTTGCGGATGTAGATGGTGTTTGCTTCCACGCCATTGGCAGTGACGCCCAAGGCATTGCACAAAAACAGGGCGCGCGGCAAATGAAAATTTTGAGTTACTACAATCGCCGACTCCACCTGAAAAATGGCGCTGGCGCGATAACAGGTATCGTAGGTGCGTCGCCCGGCATAATCGAGCACAATATCTTCATCGGGAACGCCCAGGGCCAGCGCATATTGGCGCATTCCTTCGGGTTCATTGTAATCTACAAACCGGTTATCGCCGCTCATTAATAATTTGTCCACCTTGCCCTGCTGATAGAGTTGGGCGGCTGTATTCACGCGATCCTTGAGAACTGCGGTGGGACTTCCGTCTCTGAGGAGACCCGCGCCGAAGACAATTGCCACCCGCGCATGGGGAACAGAGTCTACTGTGTAGGTCTGGCGAGTGGAGGAAAGTTCAACGAACAGTTTGGGCAGGAGCAAACCCAGGATGGCAAACAGACTGAGAAACAGCGCAAGACGCTGTAGAAATTTCAACACTTTTCTGAGCATGGTTGTAAATTCGACTACTTGATTAATTCCGCCGGGTCGAGGTTGGAAGCCTTGACGTACGCGGCAAAATCATCATACATCACATCCTCCGCAATCTGAATTTGGTCGATGCCATATACGGTTTGGATGGCGGCTTTGCCTTCGGGCGTGAGCATCAAATCGATAAATGCGCGCTGGAGCAGGCGGCGCATTTCAATCGGGAGCGAGTTGGACAAGGCAATGACTTCGTACGGGATAACCTTCGGAATGCGCCAGGCAACGAACACCCGATCCATCACGTCGGGATAATCGGCTTCGAGGGAGGGAAGTTCGCGGGCATCGATAAAGGTTGCCCCGAAATCGCAAATATCATCGGCATAGACGGCGCGGACGACATTGACCTGGCCTTCGAGAAAGGCCGGGCTTGCGGTCTGGACCTGGGACTGGGTCAACACCCCAAGTGGAATCACATAAGCGGAAGGGGATGTCTCCTCGCTCCAGCAGGGTTTTTTATTCTTGAATTGGGTCAAGGCGATGATTGCTTCGGCAGTATTCTCGCCCCGCGCAGGGTCGAAATAGGCGGTGAACTCGCTCTCGCGGTTGATGATAAACTGCGCGCCGTAAAACGCCTCGCCGTCACTCAGGCTCGAGAGGATGACCGTGACCGAGTTATTCTGGCGCGCCGAAAGGTAGCCAAAGGGAGTCAGGGAGGCGATGTGGGCATTGTCCTTGTCGAGAGCATCCACCAGCGCGGATTCGGATGTCGGGGCGACAGTGACCAACCTGTAGCCGGTGCGCGATTCGATAAATGCCGCAATGGTTTCGCTGGCGGCAATCACCTCATCGCTGGGGTTGGGAGAAGGGCCCAGGGCGAGGATCAAGGGATTTTGTTCAGTGCCAGGCTCGGGCGGGGAAAGCGGGGTTTGGGTGGGGATGGGAATCGGGGTGAGAGTCGGAATTTGCGTCGGAGTCCCCGAAATGATTTTAACTGGCAATGAACACCCGAGAATCAACAAGGCAAGCACGGGAAGAAGTTTTTTCATTTGCGTATGATATGCCCACAATCATACTATATTGCTATAATATGGCAAGTTGGCAGAAGAAAGGACAAAGATGAAGAATACCTTGAACACAATCATGTCCATTGTGATTCTGGTGGTGCTGGCTGCGGGTGTGTATTTTATCGTGCAGACCGTGCGCGAAAGCACAGCCGCCGCGCAGGAGGCTGTTTCGGCGCCCTTCGAGCAGGTTAATCAGGCAAACCAGGCTTTGCAGACCCAGGTGGCTCAAATTCGCAACCCCACCCCCACGGTCATCGTTGACCCGGTGACTTACATTACCAATGTCAGGTCGCTGGCGCGGTTGGAGACGATTCAATACAGCGTGGAACAGGTGGTGACCTGTGAAGTCAACCAGGAAGGTCCGCTGTCCGTTTTTATGGGCGATAAGGTGCTGTTCGTGGGACATGGGTTGGTTATCGCCGGCATCGACATGGAAAAAATTCAGCCAGGCGATATGCGGTTGGGAGGCGAAACCCTGTATGTGAGGCTGCCCCCCGCTGAGATCTTTGTGGCCACGCTGGACAATGACAAGTCATA
>CAILWD010000510.1 GCA_903837815.1 uncultured Chloroflexota bacterium
CGCCTCGTCCCCTGGCGCACGTTGACGGGACGCCAGCACTTCTATCTCGACCACGAAGGCTATCTGGCGTACGGCGAACATTTACCCACCTACAAGCCGCGACCTGACCCGCTTGCCTTTGGCGATTTGGAGAAGAGTCAAAGCGAAGGCAAGACCATCCAGTTGAACTACCTGACGCCACACGCCAAGTGGCACATCCACTCGAACTATTTCGACAATGACCGCATGTTGACTCTCTCGCGCGGCATCGAGCCGCTCTGGATTAGCGAACAGGACGCGAAAGAAATTGGCATCGTGGACAACGACTGGGTGGAACTCTACAACGACCACGGCACGACCGTCACCCGCGCCATCGTCAGTGCGCGTATCCCGCCTGGAATCTGCATCGTCTACCACGCGCCAGAGCGGACGGTCAGCGTGCCCAAGTCACCGATCCGCGGCAACAAACGCGCGGGCGGACACAACAGCCCCACGCGCATCCATCTCAAGCCGTCGCTGATGGTCGGCGGCTACGGACAGTTCACCTACGGCTTCAACTACTGGGGTCCCACGGGCGTCAACCGCGACACGTTCGTGCTGGTCCGCAAGTTGCCTGGCAAGCCTGAGTTCTAAATAAAAAAACCTTTAAACACGAAGGACACCAAGGTCACAAAGTTTTTTTAAGAGCCCCCTTCGTGTTCCTTCGTGCCCTTTGCGTTTAGAAAAAGGATATGACATTATGAAAATCCGCTCACAAGTTTCAATGGTATTCCACCTCGACAAATGCATCGGCTGTCACACGTGCAGCATCGCCTGCAAAAACATCTGGACCGACCGCCAGGGGGCGGAGTACATGTGGTGGAACAATGTGGAGACGAAGCCAGGTGTCGGCTTCCCGACCTCGTGGGAAGACCAGGAGAAATACAAAGGCGGCTGGGAACTCAAAGACGGCAAACCCCAACTCAAACTCCAAAACCGCTTGCAGACCTTCGGTAATCTTTTTTCCAATCCCGCCCTGCCCACGATGGACGACTACTACGAACCGTGGACGTACAACTACGGCGACCTGTTCAACTCTCCGCTTGGCGATGACCAGCCCACCGCGCGTCCCATTTCGCGCATCGACGGCAAACCCATCGAAATCGAGTCGGGCCCCAATTGGGACGACGACTTGGGCGGCTCCAACATCTACGCTGTCAATGACCCCCTCTTGGAGAGCATGACTGATGAAGAAAAGCAGCGTCTCTTTTCCATCGAGCAGCTTTTCTACTTTTACATGCCGCGCATCTGCAATCATTGTCTGAATGCGGGTTGTGTGGCGGCATGTCCATCGGGCGCCATCTACAAACGCGCCGAAGACGGCGTGGTGCTCATCAATCAGGATAAGTGCCGAGGCTGGCGCATGTGCGTTTCCGCCTGTCCCTACAAAAAGACCTACTACAACTGGTCAACGGGCAAATCCGAAAAGTGCATCCTCTGCTATCCGCGCCTCGAAACGGGACAGGCCCCCGCTTGCTTCCACTCCTGCGTGGGACGCATCCGCTACTTGGGCGTTTTGCTTTACGACGCCGACCAGATCGAAGACGCCGTCAAAGTGGCGGATGACCAACTGGTTCAGCGCCAACGCGAGATGATCCTCGACCCTCACGACCCGAAAGTGGTTGCGGCGGCGAAGGAGAGCGGCATCCCCGACGGCGTGATCACCGCCGCGCAGCGTTCGCCCGTCTATCGCTACGTCAAAGAATGGGAACTGGCTCTGCCCCTGCATCCCGAATATCGCACCCTGCCCATGCTCTTCTATGTGCCGCCGCTTTTAC
>CAILWD010000511.1 GCA_903837815.1 uncultured Chloroflexota bacterium
AAGACCCTGAAACTGGCGAGCGCAAGTTGAAAGAGAATCTTGTGCTTATTGATATTCTGGGGGTGCTCGAACAGGCTGGCTACGATGTAAAAAAGGTCTTGAAGTTCATCGGCTCAAAGGGTCCGGAATTCTTCGAGAAACAGGATCAGGAATAAGGTCCGGCTGGAAGCGCAAAGGAATCGGTAGAAAGTGACTACTTATCAATACACGCCTGTTGATCAATTCACAAACATAGCCAGCAAACAACGCTTGATCGACATCATGCAATCGCTGGTTAACGTGCCATTGAGTCAATTAAGGGACGTTGTTGCAGAGTCCTATCATGCGGACGCAAGTGTGAATGTCACACATCCAATCAACGGCTTGAGCGGACTGGACTCGTTCACCAAAAAATTGTGGGAGCCTCTCCGCACTGCCCTGTCAGATGTGGAACGGCGCGACGATATCGTTGCAGGTGGAATCTACCGCGACGTAAATTGGATCGGCTGTCTGGGGCATTATCTGGGCACTTTCGAAAACGATTGGCTGGGTATTCCTGCAACGCATGGAGTGGTGGCAGTGCGTTATGCGGAGGGGCATGAACTACGCGACGGCAAAATTGCGAAGAGTTATGTTTTCATTGACTTTCTCGATTTGATGCGCCAGGCGGGATATTTTCCCATCGCCCCAAGTCTGGGACGTGAAATGCGCTGGATGCCGCCTCGGACTCACGATGGCGTGATCCTCGCTCCGCAGGATAAGGCTACATCCCAAGCCAGTATAGAGCGGGTCTTGCGGATGCATGCGGCGCTTGGTTATTACACAGGCGGGGCTCCCACTCGCGAGGCACTAGACGCGATGAAGATGGTCGAGCATTGGCATCCAGATTTCATGTGGTACGGGGCGGGGGGAATCGGTACCACGCGTGGACTTAAGGGTTTTGAAGATCATCATCAGATTCCATTTCTTGTTGCTTTTCCTGACCGCAAAGGATCGGACATCGGACACTTCATCCGTATTGGCGATGGGCACTATGTTGTGACAGGCGGTTGGGGATATTTGCAGGCAACACACACGGGTAATAATTTTCTCGGAGTACCAGCTACCGGAAAGCCTGTGGCGATGCGGGTGATGGACTTTTACCGCTGCGACGAAAACACCATCGTCGAGAATTGGGTGCCGTTCGACATACCGCATCTGTTGTTGCAAATGGGTGTGGATGTGTTTGGGCGCATGCGTCATCAGTATCGTCAGAATGATCCCATCCAGGTGAGCGAGTGGATGTTATGAAGTCATCTCTGGAAGAACCTGGTCAAACGACAGTACTTTCATGATGGGTGAATAGGTTATCCGCCGCCTTATGACAGATCAAAATCCTGAAATCACGATTGATACAGTGGAGGAGTTCAGAACGGCACGCCTGCGTGCCGGGCTGGAGCAGATTCGCGCCCTGATTCAAGGAAGGTCTGTTGATTTATTATCCTATGAAGAGGTGCGTGAAAAGGTTCATGCCATTGAAACGAATCAACGGCAGTTGAAGGACATCCCTCTGGATGCCATTGTGGGCAGTGTAGGGCGGTATACGGATTTTACGAGGAGTTTTTTTCCACGCCAGGATCAGAGGAAAGGACGTTGGGTTCGGATTCGCAGCCGTGTAGATGCTGGTGGATTGCCTCCGATTGAGGCGTATCAGCTGGGAGAAGTTTTTTTTGTCATTGATGGAAACCACCGTGTTAGTGTGGCGCGCAGTCTGGGCGCATCCTATATTGAAGGTTATGTGACTCAGGTACGCGCAAGTGTTCCTTTATCCGCGGATGTTGATGCTGTCGAATTGATCATTGCGGAGCGGTACACGCAGTTTCTGCAATCAACTCGGCTGAACCAGGTATTTCCAGATATTGATCTCAAAATGACAGTGGCTGGTAACTATCGTGTGCTAGAAGAGCGAATTCTTGTCCATCAAAACTGGATGGGTGAGGGCATTTCCTATTACGATGCAGCAATTAGTTGGTACAAAAAAGTTTACAAACAAGTTGAACGAATTATCCGCCAGCATGGCATGTTGCGCGACTTTCCCAATCGCACTGAAACTGATTTGTACGTCTGGATCATGCTGCATCGGCAGGAACTTGCGGAGGAGATGGGTTGGGCGCTTGACCACGAGATGGCGGCGGTGCATCTAGTTAATACCCTTAGTGAAAAGCCCGTCAGGGTGTTTCAGCGGCTTTTTCATCAGGTTCACGATGCATTAACCATCGATGCGTTTGAATCTGGTCCGATGACTGGCGAATGGCGCAAACTGTTGATGGAAACCCGCGCCAGTGACCGAATGTTTAAACGCGTTTTGGTGGCGATCAACGGGCGCGAGGATGGCTGGGAAGTTCTTAACCAAGTAGGACAAATTGCCCAATGGGAAAATGGGCGTGTCTTTGGTCTGCACGTTTGCAGGAACGAAGCCGCGAAAGAATCCCGCGATGTAAAAAACTTGCAGTCTGTTTTCGAGCGGCGGTGCAGCAAAATATCGGGCTGTGGTGGGTTGCGAATTGAAACGGGGAATATTTCCCGTGCCATCTGCGACAGCGCGCGTTGGGTGGATTTGGTGGCATTGAATCTGGCGCATCCTCCCGGAAAAAAGCTCACGGATCGGTTGAGTTCGGGGTTCAGCCAACTGTTGAGGCGTTGTCCGTGCCCGGTGCTGGCTATTCCACAGGGAGCGGGGAGGATTTCGCGCGCCCTGCTTGCTTATGACGACAGTCCAGCCAGTCGTGAGGCGTTATTCATCGCCGCATACCTGGCAAAAAACTGGAACCTGCCGTTGACCGTGGTAATGGTGAGCGAAAAGGAACGAAAAAAGGATATGCTTGCTTCAGCGCGGCAGTATCTAGAACAAAAAGATATCACGGCAATTTATGCCGAAAAACACGGCGATGTCGCGTTTGAAATTATGCAAACAGCAGAAGCCAGCGGAAGCAACCTCATCATCATGGGGAACTATGGTGCAGCGCCGTTTCTCTCTATTGCCCTCGGCAGTACTGTAGATAAAGTGTTGCGCGTCTTTGGCGGCTCAGTCCTGGTCTGCCGTTGATTAATAAGGAGATATGCATGGATACCAAACTCAACCAACAAAACAAGGAACTCGTCTGGAATTTTTGGCAGAAGATGAATTACGCAAGTGTGGATACGCTTGGGGATATTGTCAAAGCTAAAATGCACAAAGATATTCAATGGTTTGGACCGCAACCCATCAATGAACTCAAAGGCGTGGATGCCGTCATCGAAGGGTATTGGAAACCGTTGTATCGTTCGTTCCCTGACTTGAAACGCAAATGTGACGTGTTTTTAGGTGGTGATTGTTGCGGCGAATATTGGGTGTCGGCGTGCGGATATCTGACAGGCACGTTCGTCAACGATTGGTTGGGAATCCCCGCCACGGGCGATATGACCAACATCCATTTCGGTCAGCACTATCGCATCGAAGACGGCAAGATCGTCGAGAACTTTTTGATCCTCGATGTCATCGCAGTTATGCGGCAGGCGGGGTTTCAGGTATTGCCGCCAGCGCGCGGCGCGGAGGGTGGAAAGTTTCTGCCGTCAATGACCGGGGATGGGATTCTGCTCACGGAACAGGATCAACTCGAAGGTCGAAAGACGCGGCAACTCGTCGCCGCCATGATCGCAGGCATGATGCGCTTCGATGGCAAAAATCTGCGCACGATGGAAATGGAACACTACTGGCATCCAAACTTCCACTGGTATGGACCGGCAGGCATTGGGTCATGTTACTCGCTCGAAGAGTTTCAAGACTTTCATCAACGCCCGTGGTTGCAAGCCTTTCCTGACCGTGGATTGAAATCGCCCGCGGGAACGTCGCGCATGATCGGTATCGAGAACGGCGAAATTTTGGCGGAGGGCAAGTATGCGGCACTTGGCATTTGGGATACGGCATTCTCGTTCAGCCGCGGCGCGTTTCGCGGCGTGCCGCCCACTGGCAAGTTGATGACCATTCGCGATTTTGACTGGTATCGGCGCGATGGCAATTCACTTGCGCAAAACTGGGTGCCAATTGATTTGATTGATATTGTTATGCAACTCGGCGTCAATTTATTTGACCGCATGAACGAACAAATCGAACAAAGGAAATCTACCAAATGACATTTCTCTCCAACACGCCCTATAACGATGTCTGTAAACGCATCTCGCCCGGACCTCAGCGGATGCGTGGCTTCGATGGAAAGTATTCCGACATTGTGGATTACATCATCGGCATCACCTACGAAATTTGGGAGGAGAAAAAGATCGGTCTGATCTATGACTACTACACCGATGATTGTGCCATTCACACACCCGCTGGTGATGTGGTCGGCGCGCAAGCCGTGGTGAACAACACCGTGGGACAACTCTCACTCTTTCCTGACCGCCGCCTATTCCCCGAAGATGTGATCTGGGCGGGTAACGATACAGACGGTTTCTATTCATCGCATCGCATTCGCAGTACGGCACATCACTGGGGCTACAGCGCCTACGGCGAACCGACGGGCAAAAAACTGCAATACAGCGTCATTGCCGATTGCGCCATTCTCAATAACAAGATTTACGAAGAATGGCTCGTGCGCGATAACGTCAGCATCCTACGGCAGATTGGATTGAACGAAAAAGACTTTGCCAAACAAATGGTACAAGCCAATCCGAAGGCGTATCAGATTAAAGCCCGAAAGCCTGTCAAGCCGAAAACCATGCCGCCTTCCAAAAAGAAAGGCTTCGACATTGAGAACTTCATCAAACGCATATGGCACAATGCCTGGAATCTGCGCATGTTCAACAGCCTGAGCGATGGCTATCTCTCCACCGTTCACAGTCACGCCTCGTCGGGCAGGGAGTTATTTGGGCAAGGCGATATCATCCAATTTGCCATTGACTGGCTCGCCTGCTTCCCCGACGCTTCGATGACCTTCGATCACTTCTGCGCGTTGGGTAACGATAAAGACGGCTACCACACATCCCTGCGTTGGACGTTGAACGGCACACACACGGGCTATGGCATCTACGGCAACCCCACCAACCGCCCCGTCAACATTATGGGCATCACGCAGGCATTTGTCCACGATGGCAAGATCATCGAAGAATGGAATCTGTTCGACGAACTCACGATTTGGTGCCAATTAATAGATCCTGCGGGACTTATATAAAACTCATAATTTTTGACTGCTGACCGCGGTCTATCTTCAGCGGTCAGCAGTCAAGTAATAATCACAAACGCCCACGGGAGGGCGGGACAAAATATAAGAGGTCAACATGAGCGAAATGAAGGAAATTTTTCAAGCCGTATTGGAAGGGGATAGGGAAACAACCGTAAATTTGACGCAAGCCGCCATCGATTCTGGAGTGGAAGCGAACGACATCTTGCAAAATGGGTTAATCGCCGCCATGCTCGAAGTCGGGCATCAGTTTGAAGAGGGCGAATACTATGTCCCCGAAATGTTGGTTTCAGCTCGCGCCATGCAAGGCGCATTGGACATCCTCAAACCTTTGCTGGTCAAGTCGGGCATCGAGCCAATTGGTAAAGTCATCATCGGCACGGTCAAAGGCGACCTGCACGATATTGGCAAAAACCTGGTGGCGATGATGTTGGAAGGCGCGGGCTTTAAGATTCAAGATTTGGGAATCGACGTGCCGCCTGAAAAATTTGTCGAAGCCATTCAAAACGATCCCAGCGTGGATATTGTCGGTCTCTCTGCACTGCTCACCACCACCATGCCCAGCATGGATGCCACCATCAAAGCCATTGACGAAGCGGGTCTGCGCGGCAAAGTTAAGATCATGGTAGGCGGCGCGCCAGTGACATCCAATTACGCCCAAAGAATCAACGCCGATGGCTTTGCCCCCGACGCGGGTCAGGCGGTGACATTGGCAAAATCACTGCTCGATGAAAAAGCAAAATCACAATGATTGAAACAACATTAACCAACAAGAGCAAACGCGTCGCCATCCGCCGCGACGCGCCGACCGTTATCATCGGGGAGCGCATCAACCCCACGGGTCGCAAAGAAGTCTTAGCCGCGCTCGAAGCGGGCGATTTCGAATCCGTCCGCCGCGACGCGCTTGCCCAGGTCGCGGCTGGCGCAACCGTGTTGGATATCAACGCGGGTGTCCCTGGCGCAGATGAAGCCACCCTGCTTGAACAAATCATAAAAGAAGTCGTCGCTGTCACCGATGTTCCTTTGTGCATTGATACAGCCAACCCGAAGGCGCTTGAAGCGGCGCTCAAACTTTATGAAGGCAAGCCGCTCGTCAACTCGGTCAATGGCGAAGGGAAATCGCTTGAGACAGTCCTGCCGTTGGTCAAAGAATATGGCGCGGCGGTCATCGGCTTGTGCATTGACAGCAACGGCATCCCCATGTCTCCTGAAGAACGCGTGGCAGTGGCAGACAAAATCATCGGGCGCGCCGCCCAACTTGGCATCCCCATCGAAGACATCGTGATCGACCCGCTGGCAATGGCAATGAGCGCCGACCATAAAGCGGGATGGGTCACACTCGAAACCGTCAAACTCATCGTGCAGGAATTCGGTGTGAACATCACCATGGGTGCGAGTAATGTTTCGTTCGGTCTGCCCGATCGCAAGTATGTCAACGCGGCGTATATCGCCATGGCAATTCAAGCGGGACTGACCTGCCCAATTACGAATCCGCTCGTCACAGAAATCAACACCGCTATTCTCGCCGCCGACATGGCATTGGGCAGGGATGAGTTTAGTATGCGCTGGATCAAAGCCTATCGCAAACGCAACAAGGGCGCTGGTGAAAAACGATAAACCGACTCTCATTCTTCTGCCTGGGATGCTGTGCAACGAAACTTTATGGGAACATCAAACCGCCCATCTTGCGGATATGGCAGACATTCGCATCACGGACTTGACCAGAGCTGATTCCGTCCGAGAGATGGCGCTTGCAACTCTGGCAGAATCTCCCCAACACTTCGCGCTGGCAGGCTTCTCACTCGGCGGCATTGTCGCCTTCGAGATCATGCGTCTCGCGCCCGAACGAGTCACACACCTGGCATTGCTCGATACCACGCCCCGCCTCATCCGCCCCGAAACCGCCGACCTTTGGCGACCAATCGCAGATACCAACGACCCAGAAACATTCGTATCGCTTGCCGTAAATCAACTCAGCCTGATGATGAATCCCCAACACAGAGAAACCCCCGCCTTGTTTCACCGCCTACAAAACATGGTCTCGAACGTTGGAGTGCAAGGCTTACGCAACCAACTCCACGCGCAAATCCACCGCCCAGACAGCCGCGCAGCATTGCCGCAAATTAATGTCCCTACGTTGATCCTGGCAGGGCGGGATGACTCCAGCTGTCCATTGGAGGTACAACTTGAAATGGCAGATTCAATACCCAACTCTATGCTTGCCCTAATTCCGCGCTGCGGTCACTTCAGTTGTATCGAACAACCTGAAAAAACAACATCCATGTTGAGATGGTGGCTTACTGACTTCGACGACGGGATGGTGAATGGAGATTGGTAATTTGGTCTACGATTAATAGAGAGTTCAAATGTCAGTATTCAATCGGTTGCGAGATTATCCTTATTCTTTGGAAGTTGCCTATCAGGTTACGGAGCAGATCTTTCAGGCAGTAGATCCGCTATTTAAGTGGCTCGGTTACGAGCGTGCGGACGCATTGTTGCGCGTCCCTGAAAAAATCGGCAAAGGCGCGGTGTTCAATTGCAAGATGTGTGGTCAATGCGCGTTGCATTTCACTGGCATGACCTGCCCGATGGGCTGCCCGAAGAATCTGCGCAACGGTCCGTGCGGCGGGGTGCGGTTAAACGGCTTTTGCGAAGTGGACGCGACCATGAAATGTGTGTGGGTCGAAGCCTTCGAGCGTTCGCAGAAAATGAAAATATATGGCGATGATATTTATCAGATCCAGCCACCATTGAATCAGCAAAATATGGGAAAGTCAGCCTTCATAAATATCGCCTTCTTAAAAAGCGCAGAAATGCCCAAAGCCTGGC
>CAILWD010000512.1 GCA_903837815.1 uncultured Chloroflexota bacterium
ACGAAAATGCCGGTTGCGCACGAGACAACCGGCATTTTCGTTTGATAAAACCGTACTAATTAATGTCCGCCGAGGTAGGCTTTCATGACCTGCGGGTCGTTCAACAGGTCGTTTGATTTTCCTTCCACCACGATCTTGCCGGTTTCGAGCACGTACCCGCGATGGGAGACAGACAGCGCCATCTGGGCATTCTGTTCGACGAGCAGGATGCTGGTTCCCTGCGCGTTGATTTCCTGGATGATGTTGAAGATTTCTTCGACCAGAATTGGAGACAGGCCCATGGAGGGTTCGTCCAACAGAAGCAGGGCGGGCTGAGACATCAGGGCGCGTCCCATGGCAAGCATTTGTTGTTCGCCGCCGGAGAGGGTGCCGCCCAACTGTCCCTGGCGTTCTTTGAGACGGGGGAATCGTTTGAATACAACTTCCAGGGTGCGGCGTTTTTCTTCTGCATCAGGGCGGGTAAACGCGCCCATTTCGAGGTTTTCCATCACTGTCAGCGGGGCAAAGATTTTGCGTCCTTCGGGCGATTGTGAAATTCCCATGCGCACGATCTCTTCGGCCGGGGTCAGGCTGATGTCCTTGTCGCGCAGGTAGATGCTACCGGAGCGGGCGCGGAGCAATCCCGAAATCGCATTCAAGGTGGTGGATTTCCCTGCGCCGTTAGCCCCAATCAGGGTGACGATTTCTCCTTTTTCGAGGTTAAAGGAGATTCCTTGCAGCGCGTGAATCGCGCCGTAGTAAACGTTGAGGTTTTTAACTTCAAGCAACATGGCTGCGTTTTCCACTTAATTTTTGTGCCAGGGCTGCGGCGCCGCGTCCCAGGTAGGCTTCGACCACCTTCGGGTCGGCTTGGATTTCTTCGGGTGTGCCGCGGGCGATCACTTCGCCGAAGTCCATGACGGTGATGCGTTCGCAGACTCCCATGACCACCCGCATCTGATGTTCAATCAGGAGGATGGTCAGTTTGAATCTGTCGCGGATGAAGTGGATCAGTTCCATCAAGGAAATGACTTCCTTCGAGTTCATGCCGGCGGCAGGTTCATCGAGCAGGAGCAGTTTCGGGTCGGCAGCCAGCGCGCGGGCAATTTCCAGCCGGCGCTGTTCGCCGTAGGGCAGGTTCTTGGCGATCTCGCCCTGGCGGTCTTGGAGGTTGAATACACCCAGAAAGTCTTGCGCCTGTTCGGTCAGTTCTTTCTCTTTCTGGAAGAAATGCGGCGTGCGCAAAATGGCGTCGCTCAGGCTGTAACCGGCGTGGGCGTGATAGGCAATGCGGACGTTGTCCAGCACCGTCAGGTTGGGGAAGAGGCGGATATTTTGGAAGGTGCGGGCGATGCCCATGTGGGTGATGTCAAAGGGGGGCAATCCGACCAGTTCGGTTCCGTCAAAGCAGATGGAGCCGCTCGATGCGACGTAGATGCCGGTAATCAGGTTAAAGGCGGTTGTTTTGCCGGCGCCGTTGGGCCCAATCAGCCCGGCCAGTTCGCCCTTGTTGATGCTTACGTTCAGGTTCGACACGGCCCGCAAACCGCCAAAGTTTTTGCTGAGGTTGGTAATTTCGAGCAGGGGGGTGGTCTTTGCGGTCATGGTTTCACCTCGCTGGTCTCGCCGTTCGATTTTTGGGATTGGTGGCGCAGAGGCGGAAGCAACTGCTTGAGGAACGGCACTTCAAATCCGCCGAACAAGCCTTTGGGTCTCAGTAGCATCATGATCAACAGTAACACAGGATAGACGACGAAGCGCCAGGTTTCGAAGCCTTGCGGCAGCCACAGGCGCAGGAAGCCTTCCAGCACCAGCGCCCAGGCAAAGGATGCGAACACGGTTCCGGTCACGCTTCCCAGGCCGCCGAAGACGATGATGATCATGGGGTCGAAGGATTTGATGAAGTTGAATGTATTTGGGTGCAGGAAGCCGTTGATGTGCGCGTATAAACCGCCGGCCAGCCCGGCGAAGAAACTTCCCAACACAAAGGTCAGGATTTTTTGCTGGGCAACGTCGATGCCCATTGCCTTGCTGGCGATTTCATCCTCGCGCACCGAGACGATTGCCCGCCCGTTGCTGGAGTGCAGCAAATTGCGCGTGATGATGACGACAATCAGCAGGAAGAGCGAGACCCACAGCCAGGAGGTGACATTGGGAATGCCCACCATGCCTCGTGCGCCCTTCATTTCGGTGAAACCGAGGAGGGTGTCGGAGTTATCGAGAAGCACTTTGATGATGATGGTAAAGCCCAGCGTGGCAATGCCGAAGTAGTCCGAACCCAGGGTCAGGACGGGCCACCCAAAGATGTAACTGACTTCGGCGGCAATCAACCCTCCCAGCAGGACCGCGAAGAAGAAGATGATCTGCAAAGCGAGGGCGGAAGGGAGCGCGGAAAAGAGGGCGGTCACGGGGGCAGTCAAAAGTTTCCCCAGTTGCAGCGCAATCCATCCTGCCACAATCACGCCGACCAGATAGAGGGTGAATCCGGAAAGCGGGTCTATGCCGCGCATGCGCGCCAGAAGTTTGGCGACGCCCCAAAAACTAAGACCCACAAACAGGACGATGAGGAACAGGATTGCAAGTCCGTCTGCGCTTTGGGTCTGGCTCCAGCGGTAGGTGACATCCGCCGCGGCGTAGGCGCCGATGGCGTAAAAGCCCCATTGCCCCAGGGAGAACTGTCCGTTGAAGCCGTAGATCAGGTTCAAGCCGAGGCTGACGATTGCCATCACTGCCCCGAAGCGAAGCAGGGTGTTCCAGAAGTTGTTGAGTAGCCCCAGCGAGAGGAGTACCTGGATGACGGCAATAAACACGATGGCGGCAGCCATAAAGCCGACCGTACTTCGTTGAGATTTGATGAAGTTCATTGTCGGAATCTCTATGCTTTCTCGCGCTCAGGCTCGCCGAAGATACCGGTCGGGCGAACCAAAAGCACCAGGATTAGGATCGAGAAGGAGATGGCGTCGCGCATGGGTGTGGAGATGTAGCTTGCGCTCAAAACTTCGGCTTGTCCCATGATCAACGCGCCGACGAGGGCGCCGGGAATGCTGCCGATTCCGCCCAGCACTGCCGCTACAAAGGCTTTCAAGCCGGGTGTGATACCCATCCAGAACACGACCTGCGGATATGCTGTGGCGTAGAGGATTCCCGCTGCGCCTGCCAGGGCGGCTCCAATGGCAAAGGTGATGGAGATGATTCCGTCCACGTTGATGCCCATCAGGCGGGCGGTTGGCTTATCGTAGGAGGTGGCGCGCATGGCTTTGCCGATTTTGGTGCGATGCACGATGTATTGCAAAGACACCAGCAACAGCAACGACACCAGCACAATGATGATGAGGATGTTCGAAAAAAGAATGCTGCCATCTGGCGGGGCGGAGCCAGCCTCCAGGCTGTGGATGCCGTTCTTGATATACCAGATGCTGATTGGGAAGGGGCGTTGATAGGTGATGAAGTTGGGCGTAAAAACGAACGGCAGGGCGCCGAAATATTCCAGGAAGAAGGAAACGCCGATGGCAGTGATTAGGGCGGAGATGCGCGGCGCGTCGCGCAGTGGTTTGTACGCGAAGCGTTCTACCGTCACTGCCAGCAGGGCACAAGTTGCCATGGAGAGTAGAATGACCGAAATCGTTCCGACGACCAAACCCAGCACTGGGTTGATGCCGGGGAGCAGATTCAACAGCCAAAGGTGAAGCCCAAATCCGCTGATGGCGTAATAACTGACAAAAGCCCCGACCATAAATACGTCGCCATGGGCGAAATTGATCAACTTAACAATGCCATAGACCATTGTGTAGCCCAGGGCGATCAGGGCGTACACAAAACCAAGTTGCAAGCCGTTGACAATCTGGTTGAAGAATAATGAAGGGGATTGAATTGCTTTGATGACAATTCCAACCACCGCAAACAGACCGATGGCATAGATAAAGGCTCTGCCAATCCAGCGACCTTTTATCATTCGCTGATATAAAGAAAGCGGTGGAGGGGTTGTGATTGTTCTTTCCATAAGGCTCTCCAAAGCGAGAAAAAAGGGGGCGGTGCAACGACCGCCCCCATGTGATATTGGGTTTGCAGGTTACGGGGCTACGGTGGTCACGTAGGTGACTTTGCCGTCTTTGACCTGCAGGATGACTGCAGATTTGATGGGGTTGTGGTTGGCATCGAAGGTGATCGTGCCGGAAACGCCTTCCCATTTCAAACCAGCCAATGCATCCTTGACCTTGACGGGGTCATTCGCGCCAGCTTTTTCGATGGCTGCGATCATCAAGTTGGTGGCATCGTAGGCCAGGGTTGCGAGAGCGTCGGGGACGATGGCTTTGCCTTCAGCATCCTTGTATTTCTCGCCGTAGGTCTTCAGCCAGGACTGAACGATCGGGCGGGTATCCTGCTCGGAGTAGTGGTTGGTGAAGTAACCACCGTCGGCAGCCGCGCGGTCAAGGTCGCTGGAATCCCAGCCGTCACCACCGATGAAGGGAGCGGTGATGCCCTTTTCCTTGGCTTGCGCCATGGCCAGGTTGACGATGTTGTAGTAGTCGGGGAGATAGACGACGTCGGGTTTGGCTTCGGAGACCTTCGCCAGAATGGCGGAGAAGTCGGTATCCTGGCTGGTGTAGGTTTCCTTGCCCACGATTTCGCCACCGGCTTCGGTGAAGGCGGCTTCGAAGGCTTCCGCGAGGCCGCGGACGTAGTCATTGCCTTGATCGAAGAGCACGAAGGCGGTCTTGGCTTGCAGGTCGTTCATGGCGAATTTGGCGCCAACGGTTCCCTGGAAGGGATCGATGAAGCAGGCGCGGAAGGTGTAGGGTTTGACGGAGCCATCAGCATTCAGCGTAACGCTCGAGTTGGTCGAGGTCGGGCTGATCTGGACTACGTTCTTGGCATTGACAACTTCCGACAGGGGGATGGAGGCTTTGGAGCAGACTTCGCCGATGATGTAACCGACCTGGTCCTGGTCGATGACTTTGTTGGCGGCGTTGACGGCGGGATCGGCTTCGCATTGGCTGTCAGCGACGACGGGGACGATCTTCATCCCGAGAACGCCACCCTTGGCATTCCATTCATCGATGGCGAGCAGGGAGCCGTCACGAGTGGAGACGCCGAAGGTCGGCACAGCGCCGCTCAAAGGGGCGAGAATGGCGATCTTGACTTCCTTTTGCGCGGCAGCGCCGCCACCACAGGCGGTCAAAAGCAGGCTGGCGACAACCAGCACCGAGAAAACAACGAACAGACGTTTGATCATTTCTTAATACTCCTCCGAATTAGATTTGAATTTTGAATCTATCGCCCTTTCCAGGGTTTGAAAAACGGCGGACAACGCTCTGTTTTTGCCGGCACCACCTCCTTGTTAGGAACATGTCGATAAACAAAAAACCTGACAAGCCTTTTCGCTTTTTCCAAACACTAAAATTCGTGTTGGAGCGACGCTTAAATCCTAATGGTATAACCATTTTCAATATCGGTCAATGGTGTTTTTGTAATAAGTTCTGGGCAGAGGGCGCTTTAGATGCCCAGCTAACCCGATGGGGTTATGGCGTGAAAGTTCCAAATTGCACGAATCTTCCGTTTTGCACCTGTCCAACTAAAAAGTAGGGAATGGTGATGTCTCCGTTTTCGTTAAATGACCAGGTTCCCAGCGCTCCTTCAAATTCGCGTGTTGCAAAAACCTCGTCTCGAATGGTTTGCCGGTTGCCTGGGTCGTTGCCTGAGGCGCATACCTTTTCAATGGCTTGAAGCGTGACATTCATGGCTTCGTAGCCCATGATGGCATAGGGTTCGGTCGTTTCGCCGAATCTTTTTGCATAGTCGGCGTAGAATTTCTTTCCTGCTTTGCCGAGGTCTTCAAGCGCAAGTCCCGGAGTGGTGACAAAGACGCCTTCGGCGGCTGCGCCCGCTGTTTCGATTAACCCTTCGGTGTAAATTCCGTCAGGTCCGATAAATTTTACAGTCTGATTGTCGCCCAGCACAGCGACCTTGTCTTTTAGCACCTGTCCGGCGTTGTTTTCCACAATGCTGCCAAAGAAGATGGCGTTGGGCGCGGCGCCGTCATTGCTGGTTGAAATGACTTTCATCAAATTCAGGTAACTTGAATCCCGCGGGTCGAAAACATCGTTTCCAACGATTTTAATACCCGCCTTTTTCGACGATTGAATAACAGCCTCCGCTACGCCCTTGCCGTACAATTCGCCATCGTTGAGTACGAAAACGGATTTTATTCCTTGCGATGCCATAAAGTTGACAATGACGGGGCCCTGCAAGTCGTCTGTTGCAACCAGCCGCACATAGTTTCGGATACCGGTGGGGAAGTGGGCATATGGCTCGTCGGCTTTTGTAACGCCTTCCACTTTGTGTGTCAGCCCCGGGTAGGTGTTGCCAGGCGATATCATCACCATTCCCGCCAGATTCAAAATCGGCATGGAGATTTCAGCCGCTCCGGAATTGAAGGTGCCAAGGTAGGCAATCACAGATTTATCGTTTACTGCGTTGTTTGCGTTCCTGGTCTCCAGTTCGGGGTCCCATTTTCCCAATGCCTCCGATGCTCCGTCCCATGATTCGTAAACGACCTTGTATTGTCCATTGCAGGCTTTGCCTTTCGCCTGTTCCACGCGCAATTGTGCCCCGTTGACGATGGCCAGCGATTGGGGCCTTGCAGAACCGGTGAGCGGCAGGCTCGATACGATTTTAAGCGTAATCGCCTTGCTTTCACCGCAGGACGAAACTGCAAGGGCTGCGATGAGCAAAGAGACGACAAGATAATGGAACCGTTTCGGCATGATGCTCCTAGACCTGATCTTCGAGGGGAAAACCACTTGAATGGCTGCGCGTTGTCATGATAAACCCGTTTTCAGCCGAAGACAAGAAAACGGGTTTATCCGGCTTTCGATTATTCGATCCCCAGGTATGCCTTCTTGACCATGTCGTTTTTCTTCAGGTTGGCGGCGGTATCGCTAAGCACGATTTCGCCGGTTTGCAGCACATAACCGCGATGGGCGATGGAGAGCGCCATTAATGCGTTCTGCTCTACCAGCAGGATGGTGGTGCCCTTCTCGTTCATCTGCTTGATGATATCGAAGATTAACTCGACCAGCACCGGAGAAAGTCCCATCGAGGGTTCGTCCAGCATCAGGATGCGAGGGTTGAGCATCAGCCCGCGGGCGGTGGCAAGCATCTGTTGTTCGCCCCCGGAGAGGGTGCCTCCCTTTTGGGTGATGCGTTCTTTCAGCCGCGGGAATAACTCGAAGGCGTATTCCATGCGCCGTTCAACTTCGAGCGGATCGTCGATGACGAATGCGCCGATTTCCAGGTTTTCCTTGACGGTTAACTTGGGGAAGATGCCGCGTCCTTCGGGCACATGTCCCAATCCCATGTTGACGATTGCATGTGGATTCATGTGCGCGATGTCGTGGTCTTCCAACAGAACCCTGCCCTGTTTCGGATGCAACAGCCCGGAAATGGTGCGCAGCGTGGTGCTTTTGCCGGCTCCGTTTGCTCCGATCAAAGTCACGATTTCACCTTCTTCGACCGTCAGCGAGACTCCTTTCAAAGCGTGGATGCGTCCGTAGTAACTGTGAACATTATCAAGGGTGAGCAGGCTCATAGCGCTTTCTCCTCGTGCTGGCTGGCAACCGCGCCGCGCCCCAAATAGGCTTCGATTACGCGCTGGTTGGCGCGGATTTCGGCCGGCGTGCCTTCGGCGATTTTTTCGCCGTAATCCATCACACTGATGCGTTCAGAGATGTTCATCACCACGCGCATGTCGTGTTCGATCAACAGGACGGTGATCCCCTTTTCATCGCGGATGCGGCGGAAGAGTTTGATGGCATCCTCGGTCTCCAGCGGATTCATCCCGGCGGTGGGTTCGTCGAGCAACAATAGTAACGGATCGGCTGCCAGGGCGCGTGCAATTTCCACACGGCGCTGTCCGCCGTAGGGCAGGTTTTTCGCGAGTTCGTTCCCCACGCCCTTCAACCCGACATATGCCATCAGTTCTTCGGCTTTTCGCTCCGCGTCTGTTTCCTCTTTCTTGAAGGAGGGGAGGCGAAACAAGGAGCCAACCGCCGATTGTTTCAGGTGCGGGTGCATTCCCACCAGGATGTTTTCGATGACAGACATGTTGCTGAAAAGTCGGATGTTCTGGAAGGTGCGGGAGATGCCGCGTTCTGCGATCTGGTCGGTTCGCAGCCCAAGCAGGGATTTGCCGTTGAAGACGATGTCGCCCTCTTCCGGTTTGTAGATGCCGGTGATGGTATTGAAGAAGGTGGTTTTGCCGGCGCCGTTTGGCCCGATGATGCTGACAATTTTGCCCTTTTCCAGGCTGAAATCCATTTTGTTGACGGCGGTTAAGCCGCCGAAGCGTTTGATCACGCGAGTCGCATTTATAAGTGACATGATTTCCTCGCCTATTCCTCGACTTCGCTTTCTTCCAGGAGCAGTTTCCGCTTGCGGCGCGTTGCGGGAATCAGCCCTTCGGGTCGGAAGATCATCATCAGCACCAGAATCGACCCAAACAGGAGACGCTGGTATTTGGCTGGGTCGAGTTGAGCAGACAGATTCTTCCAGGCAAAGTTAATGATCGGGATGACTGCTTCGCTCTGGCGCAACTGGCTCAGATACAGAGATAACCCTTGCAGGACTTGCAGGTTGAGGATGATCACCGTCGCTGCGCCCAGTACTACGCCGGGAATGCTTCCCTGTCCGCCCAGGATGACCATTGTCAACACGCCGATGGACTGCATGAACGAGAAGGACTCAGGGCTGACAAAGGTTCGACTGGCTGCCATAAGCGCGCCTACAGCGCCGGCAAAACACGCGCCGATGGCGAACGCCATCAATTTCATTTTGACAACCGGAATGCCCATGGCAACGGCTGCTGTTTCATCTTCGCGGATGGCTGCCCAGGCGCGCCCGACTTTTGCGTCTTCCAGGTTTTTCGTAACCATGACGATGATGATAATCACGGCGAGCGCCATGATGTAGAACATGACGTTGTATAACGTGGCATGGTCTGTGGGATGTCCGACGAGGCCGCTAAATATGCTGTTGAAACTGGTCAACACGGCTTCCGGCAGGGTGGGGCGTTGAATGGGCGTGAGTCCCTGCGGGCCGTTTGTCAGGTTGAGCGGTTTGTCCAGGTTGTTGGCGAGTTGGCGGATGATTTCACCGAAGCCCAAAGTCACAACGGCAAGATAGTCGCCGCGCAGGCGCATTACAGGCAAGCCAATCAGGATGCCGACCAGTGCCGCCGCGATGATTGCCAGCAGCAGGAAAAGATAGAATGTGTCGCCGGGGAGCAGGAACGGCAAGTCGGCGGGTTGGGAACCCGGCGCGTACGACATGGCGTAATATTGTTGGGAGCCAAAGAAGCCCCAAAGATACGCTCCCACCGCGTAGAAGGCTACGTATCCGAATGTCAGCAGGCCGGCAAACCCCACGATGATGTTCAGTCCAAGCGCCAGGGCGGCAAAAACGCTGATCTGGAAGATGATCTCCAGGTAGAAGATGTTGCGCACGCCCACGACGGGGACGATGAGCAATGCCAGAACAACCCCGACGAGCAGTTTAAAGCGGTTGTCTGTCTTCAAATAGTAAAGCGAGAAAAATGAGGTGACCAGTAAAAGGAAGGCAAACGTGGAACGGGGGCTAAGAAAAACCCATAAGGAGCCAAGCAAGACGTGCGTCAGCGTGGCGACGTAGGGCCAATACCCTTTTTGGATATTTTTTTGAAAATTCTGGAGATAGAGTTGGAATTGGGCCATAACGTCCTCCTATGCCTTCTGACTTACGTTCTCGCCCATCAAACCTTGCGGACGGAAAATAAGCACCAGGATCAGGATCATGAAAGCAAAAATATCTTTATATTCAGTACCGTATGTGCCCATGGTGAAGACTCCCATGTAGGAGCCTGCAAAGGTTTCCAACATGCCCAGGACGATGCCGCCCAGCAGGGCGCCGGTCAGGTTGCCGATGCCTCCCATGACTGCGGCGGTGAAGGCTTTTAATCCGGGGAAGAAGCCGACAAACGGGTCGATACGGGTAAATTTCAAAGCATATAGAACGCCCGCAGCGCCGCCCAACAAGCCGCCGACCAGGAAGGTCAGGGAGATGATACGGTTGACGTCGATACCCATCAGGCTGGCAGTGGGGCGATCTTGAGCGACAGCGCGAATGGCTTTACCGACTTTCGTGGCGTTGACCAGGTAGTTGAGCGCCACCAGCATCAATACTGCTGCAAGAATCACAATCAGGGATTTTACGGAGATTCCCATGGTGATGGTTGCGGTGTCCATCGATACGTTGCCAAATATCAGGCGTTCGTCAAAATTTCCGAACGTGGGGAAGATGCGGTTGAATTGACCGGTGGTCAATCCTTCCACCAGGCGGATCACATCCTGTAACAGGAATGAAACGCCAATTGCCGAGATCAACGGTACGAGGCGGGATGTTGATCCGCGCAGGGGGCGATATGCCACCCGCTCTACAAGCATCGCCAGGGAACCGGATGCCAGCATCCCGCCCAAAATGGCAAGAATCAGGTAAATATAGGCCATTCCCAGGGAAGTGCCAGCCAGAACTCCTTTTGCTTCAAGCAGGATCAGGATTTCAACACCGACGAAAGCGCCAACTGCAAAAATTTCACTGTGGGCAAAGTTGATGAATTCCAGCACGCCGTATACCATGGTGTAGCCAAGCGCGACGGCTGCGTAAACAAAGCCGATGGTTAGACCGTCTATTAACACCTGAGGCAGGTTGATCAGGGTGTATGTAAACAGTGTGGTGCCGAACTTTTCCATGGCGGCCACGCCGATGGCGGTGTTGTCGAGTATTAAGGCAAGGAGGAGCACAATTGCAGATAAAGCAACTGCGCTTCCCATCGAAAACACAATCATTTGTCCAATGGGGCGAAGCAACTCGCGCAAATTGATGGACTTGAAGAATCTTTTCATAAACTGCTCCCGAAGTTGAAAATAGTCCCGGCCCTTCTAAAGGGCCGGGAGGTGAGCATGAGAATTATCTTATGGAGCAGGCGGGGCAATATCGAGGGTCTGGACAATCGGGTTCTCGGGCCACTTGGCGGGGTCGGCAGAGCCGACCTGGATCACGAAGTACTTCGCGACAACCGGATCGCCAATGGAATTGAAGGTGACTGTGCCGGTGATGCCTTTGTAGTCTGTCAGCGCGCGGATTGCGTTCGAGACCTCTGCGCGGGTGGGCATTTCGCCATTCTTGGCTTTGGCTGCGGCTTCGATCGCCTTTAGACAGATGCCGGCAGAGTCGTAACCTTGGGCGGCAAACGGCTGCGGGTCGGAACTGTATTTGGCTTTGAAGTCGGTGATGAACTTGGCGGTGTCGGGGTAGACTGCCGCAGGACCGGAGACGGTCGAGTAGTAGGTGCCGGCGCCGGCAAGCAGTGTGTCTCCGCCAATCTTGGCTGCGTCAGAGGAGTCAAAGCCGTCATCGCTGAGGAACATACCTTCATAGCCCTTTTCGCGAGCCTGTTTGAAGAGCAGTGCGGCTTGTCCGTACATGCCGCCAAAGTAAACCACGTCGGGGTTGGCTGCGAGAATGGGGGAAAGAAGAGCGTCGAAGTTGGCTTTTTCTTCCGTGCCTTCAAATCCTTTCACTTCCATGCCTTGCTTTTCGGCTTCCTGCTTGAAGAACTCGGCGATGCCCTGTCCGTACGCGGTCTTGTCGTGGACGACGAAGGCGCTCTTCATGCCCTGGGAGGCGGCAAAGTCTGCGCCCACCACGCCCTGAACGTCATCGCGACCCACGATGCGGTTGACTTCCAGATAGCCGCGGGTGGTGACTTTCGGGTTTGTGTTGGCAGGAGAGACGTTTGCCAGCCCGGCGTTATGGTATTCTTCGGATGAGGGGATTTGGACGCCGGAGTTGTAGTGACCAACCACGCACAAAATGGCGGGGTCAGAGACGATCTGCTTGGCGTTGGCGACGCCGGTGTCTGGGTTGCCTTGATCGTCAAACGGAGCCAATTCGACCTTGAAGCCCATTTCAGTCAGGGCGCTGCCCAACTGCTCGAGGCCGAGTTCCGCGCCGCGTTTAATGTCGACGCCGACTACGGACATGTCGCCGGAGAGCGGAGACTGGGTGGCGATCTTGATGGTCTTGGCTGCGCTGTCGCCGCCGCCACCGCCGCAGGCGGTAAGCACCATGCTGGCGATGACCAGGGCTGAAATCAAAACGAACAAACGTTTATTCATTTCTTGCTCCTCCAAAATTGTGTTAGGGTGAATTCAACTTCCCGCGTTTGCGGGTGTTTACACGACAGCAGACAATGCTTACAGTGTCAGCCTCACCTCCTAAACGTATGGATTTCAAGATTAAACCCTGAGCCAATGGCTAAACGGGCGTTCGGGTTGTGTCAAGACATGTTAGGCAAGTTCGAGCCACTTTCCATGACCAAGTTGTTAATATTACAGCGGTTACAGGCAAATTAAAATCGTGTCATCCTGTGCGGCGAAGGGAAAAACCGGTTTTAACCATTTTTCGGCGCCTCGCTTTTCAGAATGACGCGAGAAGGAAATTTTGTATACACTA
>CAILWD010000513.1 GCA_903837815.1 uncultured Chloroflexota bacterium
AGCATTATTTCTTCCAACCATCACCCCCAATCCGCTTTCGACCCTGATTGTGGTGCAAAGCCCAACTCCCTTTGTGCTGACAGGCGGAACGGGAAATAAACCCGCAATAATTGGCTATTCGGTTTCAGGCAGACCGCTTGAAGTTTACACTTTTGGCAACGGCGAAAAACAGCGCATGATTGTAGCAGGCATTCACGGCGGTTACGAGTGGAACACCATCGCCCTCGCCGATGAACTCATCACCCACATCAACGACAACGCGGAAATCATCCCCAGCGACGTGACGCTTTACATCCTGCGCAACCTCAACCCCGACGGCGACGCCCGCGACCACGGCTACGATGGGCGCGTCAACGACCACGGCGTAGACCTGAATCGCAACTTCCCTGCCAACTGGGCGGCAGACTGGGATCGCGACGGTTGCTGGGATTACGGCCCCACCACAGGCGGCACAGGTCCCGCCTCGGAGCCTGAGACAAAAGCGTTGGTGGCATTTTTGCAATCGCATAGAATCGAAGCGCTCATCAGTTACCACAGCGCAGCGCTGGGAGTCTTTCCCGGCGGCGAACCCTGGGAGAAGGAATCAATCAAATTTGCCAAAGCCCTGGCGGAAGTTACGGATTACAAATTCCCGCCGCTGGATACGGGCTGTATTTTCACCGGCACACTCGCCGACTATGCCGTCGAGCGCGGCGCGGTCTCGGTAGACATGGAACTCTCCACCCACGTTTCCACCGACTTCAAACGCAACCTCAAAGCGCTGAAAGTCCTGCTGGAATGGGAATAAAAACATCCGTTTTGAGCGTAGACGAGGAACGTCTTCACACAAGACAGCGTTTCGACTGCGCTCAACGCGAAAACAGAAAAGGAGCATGAATGACACAAAAAGTAAACACCCTCTTCACCAACGCCATCGTCTTGACGATGGATGAAAAACTAACTCAATACGACCCTGGCGCGGTTGCCGTGCGGGATGACAAAATCGTCGCGGTGGGCGCGGAAGCCGAACTCGTGAGCCAGTTTTCAGCGGACGAGACGATTGACTGCGGCGGCAAAATCCTCATGCCTGGAATCGTCAACGCGCACACGCACGTCCCCATGACCCTGCTGCGCGGGCTGGAAGACGACCTGCGGCTCGATGTCTGGCTGATGGGCTACATGCTGCCTGTCGAGCGCGAATTCGTCAACCCTGAATTTGTGCGGCTCGGAACCCTGCTCGCCTGCGCTGAACAAATCCGCAGCGGCGTGACCACCTTCAACGACATGTACTTCTTCGAGGACGACATCGCCCAAGCCACCGCCGACGCGGGAATGCGCGCGGTCTGCGGGCAAAGCATCATGAAATATCCCGCGCCCGACGCGCCCTCGTTTGAGGTCTCGCTTGCCTATGCCCGCGAGTACATCAAAAAGTGGAAGGGACACCCGCTCATCGTGCCGTCCATCGCGCCGCACGCGCCGTACTCCACCACCCCCGAAATTTTGCAAACCTGCGCCGACCTCGCCAAAGAGTTCGACGTGCCGCTGCACATCCATATTTCCGAAACCGCGTTTGAGGTGGAAACCATGCGGCAGGAACAGGAAATGCCTGTCGTGCCGTACATCAAGAAGCAGGGCGTGCTCGATGCAAAGGTCATCGCCGCGCATTGTGTCCACATCGACATTGGCGAAATCAAAACCCTGCAACACTACAACGCGGGCGTGGCGCACAATCCCTCGTCGAATCTCAAACTGGCTTCGGGATTTGCCCCCGTCCAAAAAATGCTCGACAACGGCTTGAACGTGGGCATCGGAACCGACGGTCCCGCCTCGAACAACGACCTGGATATGTTCGAGGAAGTGCGCCTTGCCTCGTTCGTGGCGAAAGCCTCCAGCAACGACCCGACGGCTGTTCCTGCCGCGACGGCGCTTTTGATGGCGACCCGCATGGGCGCGCAAGCCCTGCACATCGGCGACATCACAGGCTCGCTCGAAGCGGGCAAACGCGCCGACCTGATTCTGGTGGACACCTCCCCCGTTCACAACTCGCCCCGCTTCCGCCGCAACCCGAACAACGCCTACGCCCAACTGGTCTTCGCGTCAAAATCAACAGATGTAAGCGATGTGATGGTGAATGGAAAATGGTTAATGAGAAGCCACCAGTTGCTGACCCTGAACGAAGCCGAGTTGCTGAACCAAGCCCGCGAACTGGCGCAGAGAATCGACGCCTTCCTCATCACCCGCGAACAGTCGGTGCTCTCCAAGTTGATTGCGCTGGGCGGCTCGATGGAGCAGGAATCGTTCGAGGTGCAGGTCAAGGTCAAGGTGGCAGAACCAAACCAACTCGCCAGGAAGATGAGCCAGCCCGAAATTCAGATCAACGTCCACAAGCATTATCATCAGTACGATGAATATTATCTCTTCGACGACCCCGCCCAGGGACGCTTGCGATTCCGCGAAGATGAACTGATCAACGCGAAGGGCGTCGTGGAAAATGTACGCTCGCGCCTGACCCTGCTCGGTCAGCAGCGCGAAGGCGAAGTGACTCATGATGTGTTGCTCTCGCGCAGCCGCTTCCTTGCGCCCGCCGTGCATTCCTCGCGCTTCTACCGCGAATACTTCAAACCCGCGCAAGTCATCTCTATCGAAAAAGACCGAATGCGCTGGCACATCGAATACAAGGACACCGAATTCTTCATCAACCTCGACTATGTGAACAAGCCTGATATGGGGACTTTCCTCGAAGTGAAGAGCCGCACCTGGAGCCGCAAAGACGCCGACCTCAAAGCAGAGTTGGTGAACGAGTTGCTCAACCTGCTCGGCGTCGGCGATGCGGAAGCGGTGACTCAGGACTACATCGAGATTCTGACGGCGTAAAATACGGAGTCAAAAGTCTCCCGACTTTTGACTGCCAACGACGGGAGTCGTTGGACTCCAACATGAGATTTTGAGAATGGATTCAATCAAAAAACCTTTGGGGATTTTCCTTGCTGCCTTCTTCGTGCTGACGGCTGTGCCCGCGCTGGTCTTCTTCAACTTCGACCAGCGTGCCTTCACCCCGCAGACCTACCAAAAGGCGTTCGCCAGCAGTGACTTCTACAACAAGCTGCCAACAGCAATGGCAGAGTCCATGCTGGCTGGGACAACCGACCCGAACCAGCTGCCCGTCGTAATGCAAGGGATGAGTCAACAGGCTTGGGAGGGATACTTCCGCGCCATGCTTCCGCAAGAGACGTTGAAAGCGATGAGTGACGAAACCCTCAACTCGGTCTTCGCCTACCTAAACATGCAAACGGATTCGGTGCAGGTTTCGCTTGTCCCGCTCAAAGCCAGCATGGTCAGCGAG
>CAILWD010000514.1 GCA_903837815.1 uncultured Chloroflexota bacterium
ATGCGCGCGCTGTTGCGGGTGGATTTTGTAGCAAGCGCCAAAAAAGTTGAGATATTCCTGCACGGTCATGTCGCCATAAACGCCGAAGGAATCGGGCATGAAACCAATCTGGCGGCGCACTTCGTTTTGGTCTTTGCGGACGGAATGTCCGCCGACGAAAATCTCGCCGTGGTCGGGTTTCAACAGGGTGACAAGCATGCGCATGGTGGTGGTCTTGCCTGCGCCGTTAGGCCCCACCAGCCCGAAGATTTCACCGCTTTCAATATTGAAGTCGAGGCTGTTGACCGCGATGCGCTGTTTGAACCGTTTCGTCAGGTCTTTGAATTCGATGATCGCGCTCATGGCTGCACCTTCAAGGTAAAGTCCACCGAGGTGATGTCGAAGTAGGCGTTTGGGTCACCCTGAATATTGAGCAGGACTTCTCCGCCCATGCCAACGCATTGACCGGGCTTGGAAACTTTTGCGTAGCCGTACGAATTAAGATCGAGGGGCTGCCAGTTTTTGGTTTGAAAGTTCCAGATCGAGGCGGTCATCAAGTTGGATGTCGGCGCGGCGCTTGTCCCAATGGTGACATCCAGCGAATCCACGCGGCTGAATTTGACCGGCAGTCCGGGGCGGAAGTAGATGCTGTAGCCATCGCCGCCGATGTTATAAACGTTGGTGGTCAGCACATCTCCCAACGAGGATTCCCACTGATAGATGCTGGAAGTAAGCGATAACTGCCCCGCTTCGATCTTGAGCGTGGGGTTGAACTTGTGGAAAAACAGCATGGTGTCTGTGACTTTCGGGTCTTTTTTCTGCAAGGTGACAGGCGTGGAAACCTTGTCTTCCATCCACGCCATGAGGTAAAACCCTGTGTTGACGTTGATACTGCCATAGATGTTGGATATGGACTGGAAGAAGGCGGAGCGACGCCTTGTTGCAACATCTTCGTTTAAGTATGGATCCCAACCCAGCAGGTTGATTAGATTGTAATTGTTCGTATTTGCGGCAGCGGAATTGTTGGATAGGACTTGATGGATCTTCTTGCTTTCGCCGGGGCCGATGTCTCCGAGTACCTCCCAGCCGCCCGGGGTAACGAGTACCGCATCCTCCAATACGTCCCCGCTGGTGTTGGAGACACTGCCTTTGAGTACCGGAGCGCCGCCGGAAAGTGTGATTGTCAGGTCGTGTTCGACAGATGGGGCGGAGAGGTAGCCTTCCACTTGTAGCGACTTCATCCCGCCGATTTCCACGCGCGCATCGGGCAGGATCATCCTGTCGTTACTTTTGATTGACTTCCAGTCGCTGCCCCCCTGCAGGCTTTCACTGATCGTAGGGAAGGGGACGGCCAGCAATCCTTCCTGCACTTCTATATTGTATGTGGTTCGGGTTGGCGAATATACGCCGACAAGGGCATTGACCTGCGCCTTTTCCACGCCCTGCCAACCCTGCATCAACATGATGCGATTTAGAATTGGTTTTGTGCCGCGATAGGCATACCCCGAAAAATATGCCAGGCTGGTAAAGATGACCACCAACACCGGAACGGTAATCCACGCGAGTTCCGTCCGCTTTAGGCGGCGCAGGACAAAATAATTGACGGGGCCGATAATAATGATGTAAAGTACCAGCCAGCAGCAGATGTACACAAAAGATGGAAGCGACAACTCCGGCAGGGTGGAAAGGGCAGAACTGGCGTAGTAGGCGTCGCGCACACCGTATGTCCAGGTTGGCTTGGGAGATTTGAATCCGAGCAGGTGCTGATAAACGACTTCCATGCCATCCCAGTCATTCAGCGGACTCAAGCCCGGGTCTGCGGCGAAGTAATAGATCTTACCGAACCCGATTTCCTTTTCTATCAGCAAGGGGATTCCATCCTGCTCGACGAGAATATTTGCGCCTGGCTTCAAATCTCCCATAGCCAGAATCGCCCCGCCTTCAAGTGGATTATCAGAATCCATTGCGTAAGCAGAAAGAGTTGTGAGTGCGGATACTTTTTGTGTGGCTGACGGCTGGATCGGCAGCAAATCGTTTAATCCTGCCGCTGTAGACTGCCATTGAATCCCGCCTGTGACGAAGAGTTTCCCGCCCTCGGCCAGCCATAACTCCAGGGCTTGTTTTTGTTCGATGGTCAGCGGGCCGCTGTCGGCGTTGGAAACAATAAGGGCATCCAGCATTTCCCAACCCTGCTCCTGATCGGGCAGGTCGGCAACGTCCAATTGGGCAATCTTGGACAGGCCAGTCAGCGGGCGGACGTTATTCAGAACGGAAAAATTCGAAGGCGTGTCTGCCAGAACGCCGAAAAGTGTAACTGTGCCATCCGTGCAACTGATATTCAGGTTTGTCTTTGCGAGGGTCTGGTTCCCGTCCAAAACGCTCACCGTAAAATTGCGCATGAACGATTCTGGCATGATGTAGAGGAAAAATTCCTTGCGTGACGTGGCGGGCAGGGAAATATCCATCGCGCTGCTCGTCTGTCCGTTGGCGCTGTTTTTGTATGCCGCCTGCACCCGCGCATCCACATCTGTTCCGATGTTTTTTACGGTTATATGCACGGGAAGCCATTTGTCGATTTTGCAGGAACCGCGCAGTCCCGCCCGCGCTGTCACTGTAACCGCCGATTGATTTTGCGCACGGGCCGACTGACCCGCCCCAAGCGAGGCGAACAGGACGAAAAATATTGCAACAAAAAGGATTTTCCGCACAAAACCTTTATCCAAGTCCATCCTCCGTTTGCTGAATCGATTTTGGAATCATATCATAATTGACGCGGGCGGCGCGTTTTGGTTCCTTCATCCATCGGTCATGTTTTGGCCAATAAAAAAAACCCCCAAGCTCATTCGCTCGGAGGTTTCAGCTCATTATTCTTTAATGGTCACTGATAACAGACCACTGATGACTGGTTTCCTACCCCTGTCGCCCGCCGCCGCGACCACCCCTATCGCCGCCGCGCCCGCCACGATCACCGCCGCGAGAGCTGCCGTTGCGGTCTCCGCCACGTCCGCCACCACCGGAACGTCCGCCGCCGCCGCGTCCGCCCTTGTCTTTTTCGCGGGCTTCTTCAGCCGACCAGCCTTCGAGCACTGCCTGTCGGGAGAGACGAATCTTGCCCTGCCCGTCGATGTCTGTGACCATCACGGTCAGTTCATCGCCCATCGCGCAAACATCCTCGACGGAGTTGACGCGTTCGCTTGCCAGTTGCGAGATGTGGACGAGTCCGTCCACGCCGGGCAGCAGGTTGACGAAGGCGCCGAAGGCTTCGATACGAACGACTTTGCCGGTATAGATGTTGCCGACAACTACAGACTCGCTCAGACCTTCCACATGTTCCTGGGCAATCTTCGCGCCCACGCCATCGGTCGAGGCGATGTAAACCGTGCCGTCCTCTTCGATGTCGATCTTGGTGTGGGTCTGTTCCTGCAACGCGCGGATATTCTTTCCGCCGGGACCGATGAGCGCGCCAATCTTATCCACGGGGATTTTCACGGTGATAATGCGCGGGGCGTGCGGCTTCAATTCCGCGCGCGGGGCGTCAATCACAGCCAGCATTTTTTCCATGATTGCCATGCGTGCAGTGTGCGCCTGCGCCAGCGCTTCCTTCATCATCTGGGCGCTCAAACCGCTGATTTTGATATCCATCTGCAGGGCGGTGATACCTTCCGCAGTTCCAGCCACTTTGAAATCCATATCGCCGAGGTGGTCTTCGGTTCCCTGAATGTCGGTGAGAATTTGGTAGCGACCTGTTTCGTCGGTGATGAGTCCCATCGCCACGCCGGAGACGGGAGCCTTGATCGGCACGCCCGCATCCATCAGCGCGAGGGTCGAGCCGCAGACTGAACCCATCGAAGTCGAGCCGTTCGAGGAGAGGGCTTCCGACACCACGCGGATGGCGTAGGGGAAGGTCTCTTCGGCGGGGATGACGGGTTCGAGCGCGCGTTCTGCCAAAGCGCCATGACCCACCTCGCGCCTGCTCTGTCCGCGCAGCATTTTGACCTCACCCGTCGAGAAGGGCGGGAAGGAATAGTGGTGCATGTAGCGTTTGTCTTTGATCGGGGAGAGGTTGTCGAGTTCCTGCGCCTCGCCCAGTGTGCCGAGCGTGGCAAACGAAAGAACCTGAGTCTCGCCGCGGGTGAAAAGTCCCGTACCGTGGGCGCGGGGCGAAAGTCCAACTTCGCACCAAATCGGGCGGATGTCGGTGGGGGTGCGACCATCGGGACGTTTGCCCATGCTGAGGATTCGTTCGCGGACGATTTTGTGTTCGGCTTCGCTGAAAGCGGATTTCACGTCCCCAGCCTTGGGGGCGCTTTCGTCGCCTTCGACACAGAACTCCGCCACGATGGCAGTTTGCAGCGCGTCCATGCCGCCGTAGAATTCGGCTTTGCTCAACGGCTTGTCGAGCAGTTCGTTCATGCGGACGTTGACCGCGTCGAAGACCTTCTTCTGCAATTCTTCGTTTGCGGTGACGAGGGTGACTTCGCGCTTGGGCTTGCCAATTTCCGCCTGCATTTGGAGTTGCAGGTCAATCAACGGCTGGATGGATTTGTGACCCAGTTCCAGCGCGGCGACCATCACATCTTCGGGGATTTCGCTTGCGCCGCATTCGACCATCAGGATGGCG
>CAILWD010000515.1 GCA_903837815.1 uncultured Chloroflexota bacterium
GTTGCCGTCGGCGATGACGAGAGCATCAAACTCAAGGTCAAGGACAGGGTTTTGTTCGCCAAATATAGCGGCACCGAATTCAAGTTCGAAAATGTGGATTATCTTTTGCTAGAGGCAAACGACATCCTCGCCCGCGTGGGTTAGGATGTCCGCGCTGAGCACGGTCGAAGCGCAGTCAAATTAAATAAAAAAGCCCGACGCGCCGTGAGGTTTGCGTCGGGCTAGGGGATGGGATGGTCATCCGTCATTGTTCCTGAACTCCCATGCTGCTGAGTTCGTCCGGGTTATATTGCGACACGAACAAATCTGCGCCTGCGAGGACGAGAAGGAACAGAACGACCGCTGCGGCAAGTACGAACATCGTAGGGCTCTCCTTTCTATTTGATGATACTAATATAACGCTTTTCTCTCGAAAAAGATGCACCCCCAACAGTACTGTAATGCCCGGCCAATACAGTTTTGTAAGGATTGGGGATGGGATGTTCTTCAGGCAAGAAAAGTTTTCCGGCATTTGACAAAACAGCGGTTTGAGATAAAATACACCCCGCACAACAAAAAGAAGTGCAAGCCGAAGTGGCGGAATTGGCAGACGCGCTACGTTCAGGGCGTAGTGAGTGTACTCTCATGAGGGTTCAAATCCCTCCTTCGGCACTGCAGACCCTAAAGGTTCCAAAACCTTTGGGGTCTTTTTTTATGAAGTGGTATAATTATCACTAGAAAAACAAGTTCCCTTCATCTAATGCGGACACGAAGTTTTTTCCCATCTTCGTGTCTTTTTATGCCAATTTGAGGATTTTTTTATGGTTGACGACACCGAAAATTTGAACACGGGCAACATCCAACCCATCGACATCGACGCCCAGATGCGCGAAGCCTACCTCGATTACGCCATGAGCGTGATCGTGGCGCGTGCCCTGCCCGATGCCCGCGACGGCTTGAAGCCGGTCCACCGCCGAATTTTGTACGCCATGCACGAGTTGGGAATCCGCTCGAATACCGCCTACAAGAAATCCGCCCGCATCGTAGGCGAGGTGCTGGGTAAATATCATCCGCACGGCGACTCGGCTGTTTATGAATCCATGGCGCGTATGGCGCAGGATTTTTCCATGCGCTACCTGCTGGTGGATGGTCAGGGCAACTTCGGTTCGGTGGATGGCGACTCGCCCGCCGCGATGCGTTACACCGAAGCCCGCTTGCAAAAGATGGCGGAAGAAATGCTCGCCGACCTCGAAAAAGATACGGTGGATTTCGGCCCCAACTTCGATGACTCGCTGGAAGAGCCGCTCGTTTTGCCCGCCCGCCTTCCCAACCTGCTCTTGAACGGGTCTTCGGGAATTGCAGTGGGTATGGCGACCAATATCCCGCCGCATAACCTGCGCGAACTGACCGGGGCAATCAATCACCTGATCGACCGCTACGACAACATCGAAGAAGTGACCGTGGACGACCTGATGAAATTCGTCCCCGGGCCTGATTTCCCGACCGGGGGCATGATCGTCGGGACGGAGGGGATTCACGCCGCCTACAGCACCGGGCGCGGACGAATCGTCATGCGCGGCATCGCCCACATCGAGGAGACCAAGGCAGGGCGGTATCAGATCAACATCACCGAGATTCCGTACCAGGTCAACAAATCCAGCTTGATCGAGCGTATCGCCGAACTCGTCCGCGAAGACAAGATCGACCAGATTTCCGACATGCGCGACGAATCGGACCAGCGCGGCATGAGCATCGTCATCGAGTTGAAACGCGGTGCGCAGCCCAAGAAGGTGCTGAACCAACTCTACAAATTCACAGCGCTGCAATCCACCTTTGGCGTGCAGATGCTTTCCCTCGTTGCCGATGAAAGCGGACGCAGCGAGCCGCGCACGCTGACCCTCAAGCGCATGTTGCAAATTTTTATCGAACACCGGCAGACGGTCGTCACCCGCCGCTCTAAGTTCGAACTGGCAAAGGCGCAGGCGCGCCTGCACATCCTCGACGGATATTTGATCGCGCTCAACAATATCGATGCCGTCATCAAGACCATCCGCGAAGCCGAGGATGCCGACGCCGCCAAGACCAACTTGATGAAGCGCTTCAAATTGAGCGAGTTGCAGGCGCAGGCGATTCTGGACATGCAGTTGCGTCGCCTTGCCGCCCTCGAACGCTGGAAGATCGAAGAGGAACACAAGCAGGTTCGCGCCACAATCGACTACCTCGAAGACCTGCTGGCGCACCCGAAGAAGATTCTCGCGCTGATTCAATCCGACCTGAACGAGATGACGGAGAAATTCGGCGACGACCGCCGCACCCAGATTTCAGCCGAGGCGAAGGAAGACATCCATGACGAAGACCTGGTTCCCGACGAGGCAGTCCTCATCAGCCTGACCGAGCGCGGCTACATCAAGCGCGTAGCGGCGTCTGCGTTCAAGTCGCAAAGCCGCGGCGGACGCGGAGTGATGGGGCACACCACCAAGGACGAGGACGAGATTGTGATGCTCATCCCCGCCCGCAGTTTGAACACCATGCTCTTCTTCTCGGACAAGGGCAAGGTGTACTCCGAAAAGGTTTATCAAATCCCCGATGCAGACCGTGCCGCGAAGGGCATCCCGCTGGTGAACGTGCTGGCGCTGGGGCCCAACGAAAAGGTGACCGCGGCAATGGCTGTGGGGGATTTCTCCAAGCACAGTTATTGTGTTTTGATGACTTCACGCGGCAAGATCAAGCGTGTGGAGATGGACGAGTTTGCGGCGGTACGTCCTTCGGGTCTGATTGCCATGACGCTGGAGGAGGGCGACCATTTGGGCTGGGCGCGTCTGACTTCGGGCAGGGACGAGATTATCATCGTCACCGAGAACGGGCAGGCGTTGCGTTTTGGCGAGGACAAAGTCCGCTGTATGGGACGCCAGGCGGCGGGTGTGCAGGGCATCAAACTCAAGAAGGGTGATGCCGTCACCAGCATGGATGTTGTCGAAAAAGACGGTGATCTGCTGGTTATCACCACCGGCGGCTTCGGCAAACGCACCTCCCTGAAGGAATATTCGGCAAAGGGACGCGCCACGGGCGGCAATTTCACCATCAACCCGAAGGCGCTTAACGAGATCGGCAAAATTGCGGCGGCGCGCGTGGTTCAAAAAGCTGATGACCTGACCATCATGACCGCCAACGGCGTGACCCTGCGCTTGAAGGTCAAGGAGGTCAAGGAGGCGGGACGCGCCACGAGAGGAGTCCACCTCATCAAGCCCAATGAAGGCGACAGCGTGGCATCCATCGCCAGAATCTCCGCCGAGGATTTGAAGAAGGTCGGCGCGGAAACAAGCGACGTTGAACCGGAAGCACAACCGAAATTGGTGTAAATCAAAAACGGACTCGCCCAAAGTCGAGTCCGTTTTATTTTTTGTTTGTTTGCGAAATCAAAACCCGATTTTTCCCATCACCAGCAGCGCCATGCCGCCGATAAGGCATACCGCCATGAAGATCATGAAGGTGATGATAAACCTTTGGGCGCCGGTCATGCCGAGAATGCGGCGCGAACTTGCTGGCTCGCCAAAAAATGCCTGTGAGCGCAAGCCTGTGTCAGGCTGGAGGTTTGGAGATTCTTCTTCATCATAGAACTGGCTGGATGCGGCGTCTTCGCGGAGATTATCGAACATGGTCACCTCTGTTTACCGAGAGTATATCACGCAGGTCTCAGGCTGACATCTCCATAGCGGATTATTACGGAGTTGTTATTTGCATCGAGCAGGAGTAGGCTGCCGTCGGGTTCAAGCCCCAGTAACTCGCCTGTGATTGGGGATTGTCCGGCCACTTGAACCTGTTCTCCGCGAAATGCGAGAATTCCCTCCCAGGTTGGGATTAATTCGTCTGTGTCAATTTTTTCACACCAGTGGAGAAAGGCGCCCAGAATGTCGAAAAGAATGTCTTCGCGGGCGGGTGTGGCCTCTCCCAATTCGTCCTCGATGCTGGTGGCGGGGAACTGGAGCATATCGGCGGGCGGCACCGATGCCTTATTTACATTGACGCCCATGCCAATCACCAGCGAATCCACCTTGTCGCCTGACCAGACCGTTTCGATCAGGATGCCCGCCGCTTTTTTGCTGTTGAGCAAAATATCGTTGGGCCACTTGATGCGGGGGGTGAGTCCCAACTTGAAGCAGGGATCCGCAATGGAGAGGGCTGCCAGCCCGACGGTGCGGGAGAGGTAGGGGAGATGTGAATGCGGGGGGCGCAGAATCAGGCTGAGGGCCAGTCCGCTTCCCTTTGGGGTGAACCATTTGCGGTCGAACCGTCCGCGTCCCTGAGTCTGTTCATCGGCAATGACCAGCGAAAAATCGGGCGCGCCAGCGGTTGCCCATGCCAGCGCTTCGTCGTTGGTCGAGCCGATGGAATCGAAATAACGCAATCCGCCAAGCTTGAGTTTGGAGAGTTTCTTTTTGAGGGAGGTTTCGTTCATGGGGGGAGGAGTATGCGGGTAAATAAGTACACAGGTGAAAACGAAACACGCTCTACCTGTCTACTTCGTCACTGCACCACCGTGTACGGGTTGACGTTCGTCCCGCCGCTGCGGACTTCAAAGTGAAGGTGGGCGCCGAAGGAGTTACCGGTATTGCCCGCCGCGCCGATGATGGCGCCCTGCCCAACGGCGGTACACACGCCGACGTTGATGACGCTTAAGTGGGCATAGACCGTGACATAGCCGTTGCCGTGGTCGATTTGAACCACGTTGCCGTAGCCATAATTCCAGCCGCCCTGCGCTTGCGTGACCACGCCGGAGCCTGCCGCGTAAACCGGCTCGCCTTCGTTGGCTTGGATGTCGATGGCAAGATGACCGGGGCCATAGCCGTTGCCTGAAATGTTATGTGAGCCTGCGGGCCAGCCAAAGCCGCTTGCCACGGGTCCGCCGCCGCAGATGTTTCCGCTGCCGCCATCGCTTCCGCCGCTGCTGGCGGAGGGGATCAACCAGTCCTGCAAGGCGCGTGAGCCGCCGGGGATCATCACTTTGGCGCCGGGTTCCACTTTGGGGTCGGTCAGGTCGATTCTATTGCCGGGAAAGTTGATGATTTCATCGGCGACGGTATCGAACTTTTCGGCAACTGATTCGAAGGTGTCGCCGTCTTTCCAGGTGTAGTACAGCCCATCGACTGGCGGGATGGTTAACTCCATGCCGGGTTTCAGGTTGTGAGGGTTGTCTTCCAACTGGTTGTTGACGTATAGAATGGTTTCAGATTTGAGGTTGAAGTTTTCCGCGATGCTCAACATGGCGTCGCCGCGTATGACGCGGTAGGAGATGGCTGCGTAACGCTCTCGTTCGGGGATGGTGGTTTTCAGTTGCAGTTTTCGTGTGATGGATAAAGACCCGCCCTCATTTGCTGCGGCGACTGGCGCGCCTAATTGAGGCTGGGCTGCGGCTGACGGTTCTTCCTCTGCCGGGGCGGAGGTGGGCTGTGGAGCCGGTGCGGCTGCCGCAGAAAGGGAATTTTTATAGAGAAGCGCCCCGCCCAATAAACCGGCAACCAGCAGCAGGGTCGCAACCCAACTGATGATCGAAAAGCGGTCGAACTTTTTTGTTTTTCCGTTTTGCGTCACTTGTCCACGCGGCGTGGTGACCGGCTCGTTCGACGCCGGCACAGGCTCCTGTTTCGGGGGCTTGCGTTTGAACTTTGTCCCAAGCGTGGAAAAGAGGGAACGGATTGTTTCTAAATTTTTTTTCATTCGTTTCGATAAACTGGGCTACGCGTCCCTGGTCAGGTTTTCGAGGAATTCCAGGTTATTTCTGGCGCGTTCCATACGGGTGATGATGGCTTCGGTGGCGACTGCGTTGTCCATGCCGGCGCCCTGTGGCGGCGGGGAAATCATTTGGATAAACATGCGGCGCATGAGCCAGACGCGCTGGAGGATATCCGGTCCGAGGAGCAGGTCTTCGCGGCGGGTGGACGAGCGTTCGATGTCTACCGCGGGGAAGATGCGGCGTTCCTGCAACTTGCGCGAGAGGATCAACTCCATGTTGCCGGTGCCTTTGAATTCTTCGTAGACCACATCGTCGAGGCGGGAGCCGGTATCGACGAGACAGGTGGCGATGATGGTCAGTGAGCCGCCGCCTTCCACGTTGCGCGCCGCGCCGAAGAACTTCTTGGGCGGATACAACGCTGAGGGGTCCATACCGCCGGAGAGGGTGCGCCCGGAGGGGTTGACGACGAGATTGTAGGCGCGGGCGAGGCGGGTGATGGAGTCCA
>CAILWD010000516.1 GCA_903837815.1 uncultured Chloroflexota bacterium
GCTTGTTCACCCGTGCCAGAGGCATTGATGATGAGGTCGAGTTGACTCGGCTTGAGTTTGGCTTCGTCCAACGCTTCACGCGCTGCCTCCGCCGACATGAACGACGACGTTTCATCCGTCACCCAACGACGTTCACGCACACCGTTGCGCCGCTCCACCCAGCCCGCCGAAAGTCCGCACATCGCTTCGACCTCGGCATTTGACACAACACGCTTCGGTAAATATCTTCCAAGTCCAATGATTTTGAGGGGGATGTCAACCTGCATGTTTTCTCCTGTGAATTCGACGATGGATGACAGACGATGGACCATGGTCGATGGTCTACCGTCCATCGTCTAAAAATCCATCTTGCTAAAATACGGTATCGCCGCCTTCGACACCAGCCCAATCAACTTCCACGGCAACCGCCTGCGAAGCGGCAAATGCTTCGTGAAGACCGCGTTATACTCCGTCACCGACTCGCCGCCACGCACCTTCTTGAACTTGCCCACCCCGCCGCTGGCATGGACAAGCAGTCCGCGCTTCACGCCTTCCTGCAAAGTGACCAAAGTCAGCAGGCGATACAAGCCCTCTTCCAGCGGCAGCGACGTATCATACCCAAACAGCGGCTGGGTCATCGCGCCGTTGCGGACGAAGAATCCCATGATGGCGTTCAATTGACTATCCTTCTTAAGTCCGTACATGTGCAGGGTCTCTGCATCGCGGGCAAGCTTCAAAAAGTCAAAAGTAAATTGCGGGTTGTAGTACGAATACTTTTGCAGGTACAACAACTCGTACAACCGCACCGCGCGGTGGAGTTCCTCATCGGATAAATCCCTGCCGTTCACCACCTCGTAGCCGTTCTTTTTCAGCACGCGCAAATCTTCCTTGCACTGACGGGTCTTCAACGCCGCAACAGGGTCCATGTACCAGACCTGACGACTGAGAACTAAATCGTAGCCAAGCTTTTTCAACGTCTGATACACATGCGGATTCTTTTTCTGGTCAACGGAGCGGAAGACGATTGCCCGATCTGGGAACCACTCGATGAGCGCTTCGCTCAACGCCGACAACTGGTCGCTGTTTACGGACGGATACAGATTCGTCGAGAGCAGGTAATTATTGACGAATACCACATTGTCCAATTCTGACTGACGAAAATGACATGCCACGGGTTTCATGATTGCTTTCACCACCGCCTCTACCAGCGGATTACCCAAATGCTTCACCTCCTCCAACCCGCCATACGAGACATAATGACTGTACGGCGAAACGGTGTAGGTGTTCCCTGGGTGAAAGTCCGTGACGGTGATGGGGATGACCGTCTTGCCCACCTTCACCGCCATCAACTGCGTGTTGAATACATTGCGAATGTATCTCCGCGGGTCTTCGGTCATCAACGGAATGAGATAGCGGCGGGCATAGTCCCCGTCTTCCGTTTGTGGGAAGGGCAGGTTGTGGATGTTCTCTTTGGTAAAAAGCAGGGGCGACCCGATAGGGTTTTCGGAAGTCATGGTTAGGATGGGCGGGTCGCCCCTACAGCAAATTTTGAGATCGTCTCTTCGCAATGCGACGGGATGACATGCGTTTCGGGATGGGTGAAGTAAAACGTCTGCAAATCTTTCAACGTTTTTCGATAGGCTTCGGGGTCGGGGAACAGGAAATTCGCCACCTTGTGCGGCGGACGATTCTCGACGATGGATTGTTTCAGCCAGGCGGCGTCCGCCAC